>NZ_LWFU01000573.1:0-3722 GCF_001635135.1 Oleiphilus sp. HI0080 | reverse complement strand
GGACGAGAAGCTGGGAGCATATGCCGAGGAGTTGCGAGATGAGATCGATCTCGTAAAAGGTGCTTCACATGAGTTTGATCAGGAGCTGTTTCTAGCGGGTGAGCTTACTCCAGTTTATTTCGGGACTGCTCTTGGAAATTTTGGGGTGGATCATATGCTAGACGGGCTGACAAAGTGGGCGCCCGCTCCCCAGTCACGAGAAACAGATCAGCGTGTTGTCGAGCCGTTAGAAGAGAAGTTTAGTGGCTTCGTTTTTAAGATTCAGGCGAATATGGATCCGCAACACCGGGATCGAATTGCATTCATGCGTATTTGTTCGGGTGAGTATCGGAAAAGCATGAAGATGAAGCATGTGAGAATGGGTAAGGATGTTCGTATTTCTGATGCGGTAACTTTCATGGCCGGTGATAGAGAGAATGCTGAATCCGCATATGCGGGAGATATAATTGGTTTGCATAATCATGGAACGATTCAGATTGGTGATACGTTCACCGAAGGCGAGGCGCTGAAGTTTTCTGGGATCCCTAATTTTGCGCCGGAATTATTTCGTCGGATTCGATTGAATGATCCGTTGAAGGCGAAGCAGCTCAATAAAGGTCTCATCCAGTTGTCGGAAGAGGGGGCTGTTCAGGTGTTCAGACCGATGGCGAATAATGATTTGATTGTTGGTGCAGTGGGTGTGTTGCAGTTTGATGTGGTCGTTCATCGACTTAAAGCTGAATACAAGGTAGATGCTATGTATGAGCCTATTTCAGTTGCAACGGCGCGCTGGGTTGATAGTGAAGACAGTGTGGCTTTTGAGCAGTTTAAGAAAAAGTGTCATGACAACCTCGCGCTTGACGGCGGTGACAACTTGACATATATCGCGCCAACTATGGTTAATCTCCAGCTGGCGGCCGAGCGGCACCCTGAAGTCGTATTCCGAAAAACGCGCGAACACTAGCGTATTTATATGTCCGTGGAGCTTTGTGATACACACTGTCACTTAGATATGGAACCCCTGCGCTCCTATCTCCCTTTTGTATTGAATGTTTCTGCGGAACACGGTATCAAACGATTTATTGTGCCCGCTGTTGCTGCTGAAAATTGGTCTCATGTTGAATCTCTAGCTCAAGATCATCCTCAGATTTTCTATGGGCTTGGTCTGCATCCTGCGTTTATCGGTCAACATAGTGTTGAAGACTTACCGAAGCTTGCTGATAAGTTAAGTCAGCTCCGCCATCAGTGTGTCGCTCTAGGTGAGATAGGGCTTGATCGAAGGTATCCTGATGATGCATTTCAGGAAGAGCTGTTTGTTCGGCAGTTAGAGTTGGCCAAGGAGGTTTCTTTGCCTGTGATCATTCACTCCGTGGGGCGACACAGCAAAGTGCTTGATCTTTTGCAAACTGTACCCGATATTCGAGGTGTGATTCATGCTTTTTCCGGAAGTAAGGAGCAAGCAAAGCAGTTTGTAGATTTAGGCTTTTATCTCGGTGCCGGCTCTCTTGTCTTGCGAAGCGCGAAAACACGGGAGGCTTTTCAAGAGGTCTCAATTGGTTCGATTTTGCTAGAAACGGATTCGCCGGATATGTATTTGCCAACCTCGTCCTCTAGATGTGGAACGCCCGTCGATTTACGGACGGTATTGCATGAATTGGCGGTGCTTAAGTCCTTAGACGTCGATCAGGCTGCAAGAGCCTTTCAGGAAAACTGTGAAAAACTGTTTTTTTTAGGGAAAACCTAGGTATCACGAAAATCGATGGCAATTGGGGCTAGTATTTGATCAAAGAATTATATTATACTTCGCGCCCTCAAATTGCCCGACAATTGTATACGAGTCAGCCCCGTCTCGAATTGAAAGGCAGAATGAATAGATTCCTGAGACGAAAGTGTTTCGGGTTGAGTTACTCGGAAGAGTTTTAAAGGCGGATTAAATGAAAACGTTAAGTGCAAAGCCAGAAGCTGTAAAACGCGACTGGTATGTAGTTGATGCTACAGGCAAAACATTAGGTCGTTTGTCGACCGAAATCGCGCGCCGTTTGCGGGGCAAGCATAAGACTGAATATACTCCTCACGTTGATACTGGTGATTACATCGTTGTCGTGAACGCTGAGAAGGTTGCAGTTACTGGTAAGAAAGCTAGCGATAAGATGTACTACCACCACACGGGATACATCGGTAGCTTGAAGTCAATCTCTTTTGACAAGCTGATCGACAAAGCTCCAGAGCGCGTTATCCAGGGTGCTGTCAAGGGTATGCTGCCACGTGGTCCTCTAGGCCGAGCGATGTTTAAGAAGTTGAAAGTGTATGCGGGTAATGAGCATCCGCACACAGCTCAGCAGCCAAAAGATTTAGAGATTTAACGGAAGGCGATTATGTCAACTACATATAATTATGGTACTGGTCGTCGTAAAACTTCGGCGGCTCGAGTGTTCTTGAAGTCAGGTTCGGGTCAGATCGAAGTGAATGGTCGTCCTCTTGATGAATTTTTTGGTCGTAAGACAGCGCAAATGGTTGTTCGTCAACCGCTTGAGTTAGTTGAGATGGCTGACAAGCTAGACGTTAAGGTGACTGTTAAAGGTGGCGGTACGACTGGCCAAGCAGGCGCAATTCGTCATGGTATTGCCCGTGCGTTGATTGAATATGATGAGTCTTTGCGCAGCCCGCTTCGACAAGCAGGTTGGGTAACGCGTGATGCGCGTGCAGTAGAACGTAAGAAGGTTGGTCTTCGCAAGGCGCGTAAGCGTCCTCAGTTCTCAAAGCGTTAATCAGTTTCGTTTTGTTGAAAACGTCTGGCAGGCTACCTGTCGGGCGTTTTTTTTTGCCGATACAAGTGTGTTTGGCCTGATATAAACTAAGGAAAGTTGTTGATGGCGTATGTTAATTTAATTACTATTTGTGGCTTTTAGAAACTCGCCTATTCTGAGTGTCGGAATCGGTGTGATTGCTCAACGAAAGGTATAGAGCTCAATTTTTGCTCTCGGCCACAAATAACAAAACTTTTGAGATTTTTAGATTATCTACTTTGGGGGAAGCCTGTATGAGTGATGGCGACGTTAATGCGAGCCGCCGCAGATTTTTAATAGGTGCGACCTCTGTGGTTGGGGGTGTAGGTGCAATTGGGGCGGCTGTTCCTTTTGTGGCATCATGGAACCCGAGCGCAAAGGCGAAAGCAGCGGGTGCGCCTGTTAAAGCGACTATTGGCAAATTAGAGCCTGGTCAACGAATGACGGTTGAGTGGCGTGGAAAGCCTGTTTGGGTTATTCGGCGGACGCAGGAAATGTTGGATAACCTTGAGAAGCTCAATGATAAGCTTCGTGACCCAATGTCTGAGGTCCCTCAGCAGCCGGAATATGTCAAAGGTGTTTTCCGGTCTACAAAACCAGAGTTCGCGGTGATCGTCGGAATATGTACGCACTTAGGTTGTTCTCCTCAGTTTGTTCCTGAGGTGGAGCCACAAGAGTTCGACGAAAACTGGCTGGGCGGCTTCTTCTGTCCGTGCCACGGTTCTCGTTTCGATTTGGCTGGGCGTGTATTCCAGGGCGTTCCTGCACCAACTAATCTCGTAGTTCCACCGTATAAATACCTAGATGATGAAACCATCATGGTTGGTGTCGATGAGGAGGCAGCATAATGCAAAAGCTTATTTCTTGGATTGATGCTCGACTGTCAGTGGTAAATGCTTTTGAAAAGCATATGAGCAAGTATTACGCGCCAAAAAACTTTAACTTCTTTTATTTTTT
>NZ_LWFU01000572.1:0-3593 GCF_001635135.1 Oleiphilus sp. HI0080 | reverse complement strand
TAAACGAGCCCCATCAGCCCCAGCCCAAGCAAAAACAAGCCGCTCGGTTCCGGCACTTCAGAGGTCGGAATCTCTCGAACCAGCGCAACGCCAATTCTTTCGTTACCATTCGCAATGCCGGTATATTGGTTAAAATCCAACGTCGCTCTTTCAGGCCGACCAATTAACTCGTCGTCTCGGCCAAAAGTAAACTCCGAGCTAATGGTAAGAGAATTATAGAGGCTAGCGCCTCCGCTCGACGCCGAACCGAACTTCACAATCGACGTTGAGTAATCGTTAAGCGACAGAGTCTCTCCACTAGCCACGTTTATGCTGTTCTCGTATTCTGTCCAGCCAAACGTCTTTCCTAACTCTAAGACAGGATCCTCGCCATCACCAAATTCTCCTACGAAGCTTTGCCTAGAAGCTTGATCCTCAGGCAACACAATTGGGGCAAAAAAATCACTAAATAACTTGGCCATTTCGGCGTTCGAAGCAAGTCTCCAGCCGTCACCCTGATAGGTGCTTATTGCTGAGTTCACTGACAAGCTGCTCGTCTCAGTCCAACGAAGCCACTGTTTTCCGCTCGAATCATCAGTCACTATGCTGCTTGTAGGATCAAGTACATAAGCATTTGATACTGCTGGAACAGCAACCATTAACATTACAATAAAGGTTTTAAATAACTTCACGCTCAACCCCTGCCAACATAAACATGTAGAAAGTTGTCGCAAACTTTTTAGTTCGCGCTCTTCACCAATGTCGTTTTTTATAGTCGAGATAAGCGATAGATCAACTTTTAAGCCTGCTTAAAATGTAACCAGATCGACCACTCTCGGAGAACACCTTTCTCGATAAAAACACCCATGATAGTGGCGTCGTCAACACCCGCTCTGCATCGCTGAAAAAGACTATGTGCTTAACAATCCATTTCGTTTACCACCCACGCAAAACGAGAGCGTTCATATTCAATACGGGCGAATACGCAAACCGATTTCACCAATGCTGAAAAAGAAAGGCATCATCACGCACATTTCGTTTTTTGCTCTCGGTTTTAAATATAGCGACTTAAACGATCCAATCGATGAGAGACCACGCATGCGCTCCCATCACCATTGTTTTTAGTATCTTTTATCATTCAAACTTTATGTTGCGGCTTTTTTCTTGCTAAATTGAAAGACCTCTAACCCCTTTGATGCACCAATGAGAACGAGCAAGCTTGGCACGGCGTTTAATCAACTTGATCACGTGATATCAGAGCACGCAGCGCTGTGGCAAGAAAAGCCGTTTGTCAGTAAGCAGCTAGCTTGGTTCAAATATCAACCCGCCCTCAAACACGATCTATTAAGCTTGGACGACCAAACGGCGCATGCGCTGCATCGCGACCCTGTTGCTCGTATAGACTGGTTCAGGCAACGAATGCCAGAGTTATGCGACGCTCTGTACAACTATTCTCCAGAGCCAATTCAAGCCCACACAGACTTATCGATAGGCCCTTTTGACCAAGTTGGAATTCCTGGCCGAAAATGGCTGCAGGTGCTGGCTTTTGCAAAAAGCCTAAACAAAATAAACACGCCCATTATTGATTGGTGCTCGGGAAAAGGACATTTAAGCCGAGTTGTTCAACGCAGTATGAAGCAACCCGTTCATTGCCTTGAGTGGGACCAGAAGCTCGTTGATCTGGGAAGCAAACTGGCAAAGCGAGACCGACTCGAGATCTATTACCACCACCAAAATGTGTTGGCACCTTTGCCAGATTTTTGTGCGCACCCTGAGCACACGTTTATGGCGCTTCATGCCTGCGGCGACTTGCACATTGAGATGCTCAAGCAAGTAGCATATTACCGCTCCAAGGCGTTGATTCTCTCTCCCTGCTGCTACCAGAAAACCAAAGACCAACAATATAGGCCGCTCTCTATGGTCGGCAAAAAATCACAGATACAGCTTGATCGATCCGCGCTCCAGCTCGCGGTGCAGGAGACCGTCACAGCCAGTCAGGGCGAGCAACGGAAAAGAGAAAAAACACAGCGGTGGCGCTTGGGTTTCGACGCATTACAGCGCGATGTGCGCAAGACCGATCAATACCTCAGCATTCCTTCGATAAAAAATCATCTACTGTCAGGAAGCTTTGCCTCTTTCTGCCAATGGGCAGCAAAAGAACGACAGTTAACTCTTCCTGACGATATCGATTACGATCTGTATCTAAGGCGCGGGGAGGATCGCTATGGGGAGGTATTTCGTTTGGAGCTTCTAAGGCGACTCTTTAACCGGCCTTTAGAGTTGTGGTTGGCGCTAGATCGCGCACTTTACTTGGAAGAGCAGAACTACATGGTGACCCTGAGTACGTTTTGTGACCGCACACTAAGCCCCCGCAACCTGCTCATCCAAGCTACTCGGATTTGATGTTTATGCAAGGCAGCCGCCCGTTTGCTAACGACCAAGGCGAAAGACTCACTCTAAACTATCGCCTTGCGGATGAATCTTCTGCCAAAGAGCAAGGCCCTTCTGGAGGGCCTTTTCAGCCTGCCCACTCTCAACGATTTCTCGTAGCGCCTTGGTGAGTTTCCCTCTTAGAGCGCCCGTGTTACATGAAGAGCTGTGCGACAGCGTAAGATACAAGCCCTCTGCGCTAATTCCATCTCCGAGCACCGCAACCTTATCGCTTACTCCCCAAGTCCTACTGTAAGCTTGTGCAGGGCTATTCTCATACAACAAGTAATCGACTCGCCCAAGCACTAACATATCAAAAGCCTGACGCAGACTAGCGACACCATTCAAATCCAAACTGGCTTTCGCAAATTCATCAAATTCTTCGCCAAAGCTATTATGAATGACGGTTGCGCCAGTATGGCCAATCAAATCCTCACGCTTCTTATAATCAAAGGGTTTCTCCTTATTTACCCAGACAACACTCTTCGTGGTAAGAAACGATGGGTATACATAGTCCATATATTGTGCCCTCGGCACTGTAAAGAACGCACCTGCCAAGAGATCAAAGCGCCCATCTCGCACCTCTTTTTGCGCTCTCGACCACGGACCGGTGTACGACACATCAATCTCGGCACCAATTTTTTCGGCAATTAACTGCATGATCTCGGCATTCGCTCCAACCAGTTTCATGTTGTCTTCACTTTCTCTGAAAAGGTATGGCGGATATTCGGGGTTTCCCGTAGCACGAAGGGTTTTACACTCTCTGGTCTCTGCAAGACTAAGTGACGGAAGAGGTATCGTGACGATTAATAGGACAAGACAAAAATAACGCCGAAACCAAAGCGCGAAAAAAGACCCCATAGAAAGGCTCATAAATACTTCTCCTGAATCCGCTTCAGCTCGCCAGATTTGGTAATTGAGCTTACTTGTGCTTCTAATAAACGCACTGATTGCGCCGTTGTGTGCTTGCTGTATATGAGCCATTGAGAGACCGTTCTAAATTTAACAGGAAGCACTCTTAAAGAGGTGTAAGTTGTTTTTGTAAGATAGTTTAGACCAAGGTCGTGGTAAAAAAACAAGTCAATTTTTTCGTTATTATTCAGCGCAAGCAGCGCTTCATCGGGAGAGTGGTATTTATCACTAATGCGCAAACCGTCATGGCTTCGTAACCACCGACCCGATGA
>NZ_LWFU01000571.1:0-1085 GCF_001635135.1 Oleiphilus sp. HI0080 | reverse complement strand
ATCACCAAAATATGTATTGCCACCAATGAGAAAAAGGCCGAACTAAGCCTTCCCGAAGCGATCGACTCCATCCCGGTAAAATACATCAATGACATTCAAAGCCAGATTTCCCCCGGAACATGCTTTGTCATTGGCATCGATTATCAAAAGCGGCGCTTTGGCTTCGAACTTGCTGCAAAGCTGACAAAGCAAAATACCGACGTAACAATCATCTTCTACAGCTCAGAAGAACCTGAGTTTGAATCAAGGTTACTTGCTGTCCGAAGCAAAGCACAGGCGTTGCTAGTCGGGACGCTCAACTCAAGAAACCTGACAAGAGCCATCAATCAAGCCTTCAACACTAACCTCATCAGCAAACCGCTTATTGCAGTAATTGATGACTCCATGTCACAACTAAAGTATGCAGAGAACGCCTTAACGGCGAACCAATTTGACTGCATTACGATCAACCAGCCATCAAACTTATTGCCGAGCCTCGAGCTCAACGAGCCCGACCTACTACTCCTCGATATGTACCTTCAAGACTGCAATGGAATTGAAGTCGCCAAACTCCTCAAGCAACATCCAAAGTGGAAAAACTTACCCATTATTTTCATGTCTGCCGAAGAAGATCCGGCCATCGTTGATGAGGCGAAAAGTCTTAGTAACTCACCCTTCCTCATCAAGCCAGCCAAACCGGCAATATTGGTGAGAGAAATAAACAAATTGCTGAAACACAACAAGACAACTTCCATCTAAATGGAGGGATTTAGCCCCTAAAATAAGCAAAACTGCAGCTATCTTGCATTAACGATTGCGTATCAAGGAAACCAGCACTAAACTTGGCGTCAAATGAAAATTCGTCAGCAAAGAGTGCCTAATGCCCTCCATACTCGTTTTAAACGGTCCGAACCTTAACTTACTAGGCAAACGTGAGCCGCACATTTATGGTTCAGAGACCCTTCAAGACATCGTAACCCGCCTCGAGACGCATACAGAAGGCACGACGTTTTCAATCAAGCATTTTCAAAGTAACGCTGAGCACGAACTCATTGAACATGCACATGGAGCAAGAGAGAGTGACGTATGCGCCATTATTATTAACC
>NZ_LWFU01000570.1:0-994 GCF_001635135.1 Oleiphilus sp. HI0080 | reverse complement strand
GCATAACTATATACAAAGATGAAGGTAGGCTCCTCAACAATATAGGGAGCAGATTTTACATTTAGAGCTGTAACTATCTGTTTTACTAGGAAATATTACAGATCTTTTTATCCGGACCTATTATTAAATTTCTCTAACTCGCTTATTGCGCCCGGATTCATGTCTTTCACGTAGATCTGACTCTATATATCTGTCTGTAGTGGCCATGCTGGCGTGACCAGCGTCATCTCGTACATGCTCGCGAGGACGATGTTTGACGTCTTCCGAAATTCCCGTATGTCTCAACCAGTGAACTGTAGCAATTCTAAGGTCATCCGCATCCTGCTCGAGCCCATCTTTTAGCATTCTATTGTGAGCAGCATCGAAACAATTTTGAACGATCAAGCGAACATGACGCGTACTAGTAATGCCACCAGAACCCTTGTATTTAGGCAAGATTGGTGACTTGTCATTAATGCTAGGCAACGGGCTTAGGTTTAAATGCTCTCTATATCGCTTGAGAGATTTCAGCATGTCATCGCAAACTGTAATTCTTCGGTTTTTGTTTCCTTTGCCTGTAACTTTAAACCACCAATTTCCGTCTCGATCTCGCTCAAAGTCGCACATTAGTGGTGTCGAGCGCTCATCGGCAACTAGCTCTGAAATTCGGAGATACATCGCAAACAACGCATTCATGATAAACAGTGTGCGTTCATGCTCTTCCGGATCTTGATCTGCTAGCAACTCAGCCGTTTCAAGGACGTAATCCCATTGAATATTACTAATTCTGCGAACAATTGGAGCTTGTTGATCACGGCTAATGAATTTACTTTTTTGTCGTATTAAGGCGACCGGATTAGATGAAACTTCGCCCTCTTGCAGAAGATAGTCATAAAATGAGGATATCGCTGTAAACGTTGCTTTTATCGCAGCTTGAGAAGGAAAGTATTCCCCAATATTTGCTTCTTTTCCTCGCTTGAACTCTTCTTTTGACACGTTAACAACAAACGGGCGC
>NZ_LWFU01000569.1:0-2141 GCF_001635135.1 Oleiphilus sp. HI0080 | reverse complement strand
TGATAATGCTGATTCCACGGCGCTTGTGTCGCATTCACGTAAAACCCCGCACCATGTCCGAAATCATACGATTTATCTGCATCATCGGGCACATCCTCGCCACGCGGGCTCGTATCAGGTGCAACAAGAATCAAGCCCAGATCTGAGGCAATTCGGTGCGCACCTGCTTTTTGCATAAAATTCTCGTCGGTACACGTCAGCCCAGATAGCCAATAAACAACAGGCGTATTTTTTAACGCTTCCTCGTTTTTTAGAGCGCAAGGCGGAACAAACACGGAAAAAATCATGTCGCAATGATTCACCGCCGAGGCATGCCTGTAACGCACGTATCGCCCCTCAAACGATGACTGCTGACTCAGTAACTCCACGAACTCACTCCTCTATCAAGCAGGGTTATTATTTTGAAAAAAATTTGACCGCTAATCGTCAAAGTGGACGACTGAACGTATGCTTTTTCCCTCGTGCATCAAATCAAAGGCTTCATTGATTTCTGCCAAGCTCATCGTGTGCGTGATGAACTTTTTGAGTGGAATTTCACCAGCTAAGTATTTCTCGACGTAATCTGGCAACTCCGTTCTTCCCTTCACACCACCGAACGCGGTGCCTCGCCAAACTCGTCCGGTTACCAGCTGAAACGGCCGGGTGCTGATCTCTTGGCCCGCACCGGCAACACCAATAATGACGGATTCACCCCAACCTTTGTGGCAACATTCAAGCGCAGATCGCATCACATCAACGTTGCCGATACACTCAAACGAATAGTCAACGCCACCCTCTGTTAAATCAACAATCACCTCTTGAATCGGCTTGTCGTATTTTTTCGGGTTAATGCAGTCGGTCGCGCCCAGCTCTTTAGCGAGCTCAAATTTAGACTCGTTAATATCAATCACGAGAATTCGCGCAGCGCCAGCTTGCTTCGCACCAATCACAGCCGATAAGCCAATGCCGCCCATACCAAAAATAGCAACGGTGGCACCCTTTTCTACTTTGGCCGTATTCATGACGGCGCCAATTCCAGTCGTCACGCCGCAGCCAAGCAAACAGACCTCATGTAGTGAGGCCTCCTTATTCACTTTAGCGAGCGAAATTTCCGGTAATACGGTGTACTCGGAAAAGGTTGAAGTGCCCATGTAGTGATAAATGATCTGACCGTCTTTTGAAAACCGGCTGGTACCATCTGGCATCAAACCTTGCCCTTGTGTCGCCCGAATTTTTTGGCAAAGATTGGTTTTGCCCGACAGACAAAACTTACATTCTCGACATTCTGGTGTGTAGAGCGGAATAACGTGATCGCCAACAGCGACGGAGGTTACTCCTTCGCCAACAGCCTCAACAATGCCACCCCCTTCATGCCCCAAAACTGCCGGAAACACGCCTTCAGGATCTTCTCCGGAGAGCGTAAATGCATCGGTATGACACACACCCGAGGCAAGCACTTTGACTAAAACCTCTCCCGCTTTTGGCATCTCTACTTCGATGGTTTCGATACTCAGCGGTTCACCTGCTTTCCATGCGACAGCAGCTTTACACTCGATTCGACCATTGGCATTCAAGGCTTTCATAGGTTTCTTCCTGAAGTTTTTTAATGTTATAAATCTAGATTACATGCTCTGGATTGAGTTTACGATACTGAAGTTAAGGAAGATCATAGATTTTCGGTCTACCCTAATTAAAAGCCTAAACACTCGATAAAATGGATGGTTAGATTCTAAATAATCGACTATCCCTGATCATTCGTAGAAACTAACATCACTATTCGAAATATTAAGACCCTCGAAGGACGTTCTTCATGACAAAAGTATTTAAAGAAATGATCGAGCATGATGCAGCTGGCGGCATCCTGCTTGTGATCGCTGCAATTATAGCGATGATCTTTGCGAACTCGGCACTGAGTGGGTTTTACACAGGGACTCTGGATATTCCGATTCAAGTCTCGTTTGGCGACTTCATTATTAACAAACCTCTGGTACTCTGGGTCAACGACGGCTTAATGGCGATCTTCTTTTTGGTGGTTGGTCTTGAAGTAAAGCGTGAGATCATCGAGGGACATCTTTCTTCCGTCGACCAGATCGTTCTTCCGGCAATCGGCGCCGTAGCGGGTATTGCGATCCCTGCGCTCGTCTATGCCGCAATTAATTCTG
>NZ_LWFU01000568.1:0-1476 GCF_001635135.1 Oleiphilus sp. HI0080 | reverse complement strand
CAAAAAGTCCCACATAGAAGATTATCTGAGCGGGGTAACCAAGCAATTTGCGCTCATGTCTGCCGATCAAAACACCGGCGCTGCAAGCTTTCATTTTGACTCTACTTTTGATTCGTTCGAGCAATCTAGTGGTATCTCACAGAGCCAAAAAGACGAAGTAAAATAGTATGTTCGAAGCGAATTCCTCAATAAGTACAATCAGCAAAACCCGGAATCTCCGATCGATGAAGCGCTCTATTTTAAAAACTTCTCAACCAACACATGGATACTTCAATACCACTACATCGCCAAGAATCCGAATGCCGTCGGTCAGAAAGAAAAATTAGAGAGCCCGAGCAATGAGTTTTCGTCCTTTAGCGGAGCGCACAGCGGTTATCACAGCACGTTTTTAGGTTACTCGAGCAAACTAGGATTTGGGGACATCTATTTGGTTGGCCCAAGCGGACGCGTGAACTACTCGCTCAAAAAAGGATTTGAACTAGGCACCAACATAAAAGATGGCGTGTTCGCCGGTTCTGGCATAGGCCGCGTATTCCGAAAATCACTTGAGCTACAACAAGGAGAGCTGGCGTTTGAAGATTTCAGTGCCTATGCGCCCCTTTTAGACGAGCAAGTCGCCTTCATAGCCACACCGATTGTGAAGTTCAAACGCGTTCGCGGCGTATTAATAGTTCAGTTCCCGATTGATAAAATTGACGAGATCATGACCAACAATCGCTCTTGGATCGATACAGGCTATGGATTAAGTGGCGAGTCCTATTTGGTGGGGCCAGATTCAAAATTGCGGAATACCAGCAGGCTCAACGCCGAAGACTTAAATCTATATCTTGAATACCTTGGCGCGCATCAACAAGAAACACCTCAACCGTTGGAGCAAATACGCGCTAGAGGGAGTGGTATCGGGCTCCAAAAAATCGACACTCTGGCTACCAGAGCCGCCCTCTCTGGTGAAACCGGATTTAGTCAAACTCATCGTTACGATGGGGAAGAAATGCTTTCTGCATTTGCCCCAATCGAGGTGGATGGATTTAATTGGGCGATAATAAGCGAAATGACCGCCAATGAAGCATTTGAAAGTGCTCAACAATTATCAAAGGAGCTTAGTTATAGCTTGCTGATTTTACTCATAGCTGTCTCGGCATGCGCTATCACCCTGATATTTTTCAGTGCCAATCTATTATTTAAACCCATCGAAAATATGGCCATAAAAATGCACGAGATTGCTAACGGCCAAGCTACGTTGAGCAGCCGGCTAAATGATTCTGGCGACAACGAAATATCTAAGTTTGCGGCAAGCTTTAACTTGTTTGTATCAAAGCTCGCCAATCTTGTTGAACAAACACAACAAACATCTATTGCACTTGTCGAGCAAAGCACCAAGTTGACTCAGCTCGCACAGGCCGGCACCCAGCAAGCCGAAAACCAAAACGAACAAATGACGAACATTCAGTCCTCAATAAACCAAATATCCGAAAG
>NZ_LWFU01000567.1:0-5681 GCF_001635135.1 Oleiphilus sp. HI0080 | reverse complement strand
GTTCTGCTCCAGGAGAGGTTCGCTAGCATAGCCTTCAATGTCTAGAGATTCCTGGGCTTGCGGTAGCACCTGCAATAACAACGGGTCATTGGGGTTCCCTTTTTCAATTTTGTTCAAAAATGGCTCGGGAACTCGTAGTGGAAAAGATGGGGCATTTTGATCGAGTAGCGGGTGCTCATCCAGCTCAAGCCTGATGAGCAAGTCTTGCGCAGAAATAGTGCTTGCACTCAGAATTTTCTTCCACTGCGACGGTTGCGCGGGTGTGTCGGTCATGCTTTTTAGCTTGATATTGGGCATGAGGCTTCCGTTGGCCAGTGTTCGTGGCGTTTGGTTAGGGCTTCGTTTCGACAGAATTGGCTGAAGCGTGTATGATTGCCGCCAATTTTTAGGCCGTTTCGCGGCTGCGTAATTTACACTGTACCGAGTCGATGCGATAGCACAATTATTCTGTGCTCGCGCGACTCCGTGCGCTTTGATTTAGAGACCCGTCCAAAACGGGAAAGATTGGGTGATAAGATGGCAAATTTCTCTACTAATGAATTTAAAGGCGGCTTGAAGGTCATGCTGGATGGCGACCCATGTTCGATTCTTGAAAACGAATATGTAAAACCGGGTAAAGGTCAGGCATTCAATCGAGTGAAATTGCGTAACTTACGCACTGGTCGCGTCTGGGAACGTACCTTTAAATCTGGTGAGTCTCTTGAGGGCGCAGATGTCATGGAACATGACATGGAGTACCTATACACAGATGGTGAGTTCTGGCACTTCATGATGACGGACGGTTCTTTCGAGCAGCACGGCGCAGATGCAAAAGCAGTAGAAGACGCAGTAAAATGGTTGAAAGAACAAGAAGTATATGTGGTTACGCTATATAACGGCGCGCCATTGACGGTTGCCCCACCAAACTTTGTTGAGCTGGAAGTGGTTGAAACGGATCCTGGCCTCAAAGGTGATACTGCACAGGGCGGTACCAAGCCGGCAACATTAACTACCGGTGCTGTGGTAAACGTTCCATTGTTTATTAACATCGGTGAGGTGTTGAAAATTGATACGCGAACTGGTGATTACGTTAGCCGAGCCAAGAGCTAAAGGCTGATAAAATAGCTAAAGGCTTATCAAATAGCTAAAGGCTTAAGTCAAAATAGAGTTTCGAGGTACTTGCATGTGGCAGTCTGCTTGCACGCATGATGCTATAAAAGCCCGCGCTGAGCTGTACGCTCAGTTGCGGGCTTTTTTCTTTGAGCGGAATGTGCTTGAAGTAGAAACGCCTGTTCTAAGTCGTTCAGGTTCGACCGACCCTTACCTCGATAGTCTTCGTATAGAGGAAGAGTCAGTGCTTTTTTTGCAGACCTCGCCAGAGTTTGCAATGAAGCGCCTGCTTGCCGATGGTAGTGGTGATATTTATCAGATTTGCAAAAGCTTTCGGCGCAATGAAGTGGGCGCACGTCATAATCCTGAGTTTACGATGTTGGAATGGTATCGTGTTGGATGGAGCTTGGACGAGCTAATGAGTGAAGTAGCGACACTTGTGTGTCACGTATTGGGTTGTCCCGAGCCCAGGAAGCTTAGTTATAAGAAAGCGTTTCATGATGTTCTGGAGATTAACCCGTTCCAGGCTTCGCTGAGTGATTTGCGAGATTGCTGCAAAACAAGAACCGGCTGCGATGCTCTTGGGTTAGACCGGGATGGCTGTTTGGACTTGCTGGTTAGTCATTGTATTGAGCCAACCCTTGGCTTTAACGAGCCTTGTTTTTTAATGGACTATCCTGCTAGTCAAGCATCGCTCGCGCGAATCGAAAAGGATGTTGATGGTGATTGTATTGGCAAGCGAGCAGAGCTTTATGTGCAAGGAATTGAGCTTGCCAATGCCTACGATGAGTTGACGGATGCAGAGGAGCAGGCGCGTCGCTTCGCAGAAGACAGAGCGCTTCGTGTTGAGCTTGGTTTGCAAGATGTCAATGCGGATGAACATTTGGTGGCTGCTTTGCAAAATGGTTTGCCCGAGTGCGCTGGTGTAGCGCTTGGCTTAGATCGCTTGCTCCTGTTAAAGCAGGGTGCCAATAAACTCTCAGATGTCTTGGCCTTTCCTTTTGATCGTGCTTAACAAGCCTCTCGTTTTATTATGCTTTTGCAGCGTCGTGTTGGTTGCCTGCTCAAAAGAGCGAGGCGAAGAAGCGTTGAACAACTATCAGTCTCGGTTGGAGAATGTTTTTGAGCGGCTAGAGTTTGAGTTAGTTTCGTCGTCTCAAGTTGATGATGAGAGTGTGCCCTCGTTACCAAATAAAGTGATAAGAGAGACAAGGTTTGACAACCAGGCCAGTACGATCAATCTGTTGGATTTTTTGCGCCTGTACGGATGTCGATTACAAGAGGTTGTTGCGCTTTCCAATGCATCTCTCGGTAAACTTGCCCCAGATTCCCAAAAACTGATCAGCACACTCAGGTTTATTGAGTTGGCGCCCGAATGTATTACCTCGTTGGTTGAAAATCAGGAACAAGAGCTGGCGCTTCAATTAACGAGCGCGCTTGATCAAAAACGCGATCGGCTTGATCGAAGCATCGCGCTCTCTGTGCTTGGAGGACCTGAATATAAAGCGTTCTGGAAGATGCCTCGAGCGCTTGAACGGTATCCTAGTGCTGATTTAAGTGGCGAGTCGGAAAGGGCTTTTTATAAGCTTGTATCAATGCGAGATACTTGGTTGAGCGGAGATGTCAGGACGGACAGAGAGCTGTTTGAGAGGCAGTTGTTTCTTATTTCGAGTGGCGATGGCGGAGCGTTATTGAAGGCGACGGCTCTTTTGCTGAAGAGAATGCAGTTATTGAATGATTTGCTTGATTCAGTGCTGGCATCAGAAAAATTGTGTACTGCGAGGACGCTCTATTCGTTCGATGTGTTGGCTAACGTTGTTCAAAAATTTTTTGTTGGTGATGTGCAAGTGTGGGCCGCTGCTTTGAGTAAACGACAGTACGCCAATTCGACGGCCATCGCTTCACTCGAGGGCGCATTTTTTGATCTGTTGAGTAATGATTATCTTAGTTGGATGAAGCGGCGAGATAGGCTTTTTAATGAGACCCGTCATGCGGTGCAGCAGCATGTAGAAAAGCTGAAAATTTTGCTCACGCAAGAAGCGCTCAAAGCAAGATGCTCAGAGCGCTAACTTAATCAAGGTTTTGCTCTCGGGGTAATCTTCCGGGCAAATGGTTCTCCCATTCGAACGGGCGCTTCGGCCGTCATGCCTTCAAGGAATTCCATGCTGCCAGCTGGAGCACAGAGTACCACTGTTGAACCCAGCTTGAAGCGGCCCATCTCTTCACCTTTTTCTATGGTAATGTCGTTGTCGAGTTGGTAGTCAAATTGCACAACATTTTTGCGCATCGGCGCAACTAAGCCTGCCCAAGTAGTTTCGACACTCGCAACGATCATCGCGCCAACGAGCACCATGGCGATGGGGCCAATGTCGGTATCAAAAATAGCAACAACACGTTCGTTACGCGCAAATAGGTTCGGGACTTTTTGAGCTGTTACAGGATTAACAGAGAATAGCTTTCCTGGAATGTAGACCATCTTACGCAGCGTGCCGGTTATCGGCATATGAATGCGGTGATAATCTTTTGGAGAAAGATAGATGGTTGCAAACTCACCATCAATAAATGGTTGCGCTAATTCGACATCTCCGCCGAGAAGTTCGTTGACATTAAAGCTCTGTCCTTTGGCCTGAAAAATCTGCCCTTGCTTAATTTTACCGAGTTGGCTAATGGCGCCATCGACAGGCGAACAAAGCACTTGCGGATCGTCGTCAATAGGACGAGCGCCTTCTTTTAATGCTCTGGTGAAGAAGTCATTAAAGCAGGCGTAAGCAGTTGGGTTCGGCTCTGCAGCTTCGCTCATATCTACTTGGTATTTCTCTACAAACCATTCTATGAAATTGTTTTTGATCGACGGTACGGTTGTGTTCGCTAGCTTTCCAGCCATGCGAGAGAGAAGGTGTTGCGGGCTGATGTATTGACTAAATACGAAGAGATCATCAACGTTCATATGAGGCTTCCAAAGAATAAGGTTCGATTATGACGCGGATGATAGCAGAGTCTCTACGGATTGGCATGATTCGATTGCTTGTTGCGTAGGGCGGCCAATGCGGCCTCAAGCGCTTTTGTTGCTAGCTTGAAATAACGGAACTGCGCCTCATCGATGGCTTTGTTCTGCGCCTGATCGGCATATAAAATTGCGACCGGTTTGTTGCGAACAAATATCGAGGCAAACAAGGACTCATCGCGCTGTGTTGTTTGCTTGAAATTCATCGGGACGAGATCAGCAACTTCCTTTCTTGAGCTGGGCTTAAGCCAAACAGCAGCGGGTTTCTCTGAAAGTACTTTGAAAATGGTGCCCTTGATAATTTGCGTTTCAAAGCCTTTCAGCGGATCTTTTTCGCTGATGCCCGAAGTGAAGTAGGATTTAAGACGCGTTTTGTCTTTGTTTAGAACATATATTGCCGATCGCTCAAGTTTGAGGCCTTGTTGAATCTGATTTGCTAGCTGCCCCATTAGCTCGGCACCGGAAGAAAAAGATGCTGGGGATTCTTTCATCTTTCGCAGCAACTCGAGAAAGCTTTTGTCGGGTGTGAACACGGTTTTCGATTCCGACGCTTTTGCCTTCTGTGAGGTGACGTCAATCGAGCCATGTTTTGGTATGGATTGTCTTGAGCTCACGCTTGTGATCGCACGTTTTTGCGGCGTAACGTGGTGTGTCGTCTCGTTCTCTGGATAGTCTTCCCTTATATCTTCGAACACCTGAGTAATGGCGCTGGTGCAGAAAGGCAGTCGATATTGACGTGCGATTTTGATGAGCCCCTGTGTAGTGAGGCTTCGCACTTCATCCACAGGCATGTTGAGGCCTGCTGAGGTGACCGCGAGGGCGCGTGAAATTTGCTTCGGTTCACTGTTGCCTAGGTAGTAATGCAGATAAAAGCGCGATAGTTCGATGAAAAATAAGGGATTTTGACGAGCAATCTTGAGTGACGGACTCAACTCGATGGCGCTATCTTGCCCACTTAGTGGCGCTTGAGGTCTGGCATTCGCTTGACCAAATTTAGCCATCATCGCCCAGTCGCGCGATGACAAACAATGCTGACTTTGTTTGGATTGAATTGCGAGCTCGGGTGCATTGAGCGCTTTTAGTATTTCCAGTTGCAACGCGTTCAAGTCGCAACCGAGTTGAACTTCGGCTTCTTGCTTCTGATGCGCTTGTGGGCAGGATGCTATCTTACGCATTAGTGGTGTTGCGTAGCACCACAAATACCATTCGGCTGCATCTGCGAAGAGACTCCCCCAAAAAACATCGTTGCCCTTTTGTGTGCCTTTTGCCTCAGCAAATGTTTGAGCTAGGCTGGCGCGAGTGAGGCTGATATTTTGCGCTTGATAGTAAGCTCGATATCCGTACTTTGTTTCCAGTTTAGGCGTTTTGGTCAGAACTTCTCGGATCTGAGCATGGCCCAGCATACTCATCGCATGGTCAAGTGTTTTGCTGAATACAGATGTTTGGCGAGGATTCTGATTGGCTTTACGCATCAAAGTGAGCGAGATCACCGGGTCTGATGCCAGTATTCTTGCGAGATCGAGATAGCTTGGCGATCCCTCATCCATTTGCTTTATGCATGTTGGCGCCAAAGATAATGCAGTAGGGA
>NZ_LWFU01000566.1:0-6342 GCF_001635135.1 Oleiphilus sp. HI0080 | reverse complement strand
GATTCTCACCATGCTGGTGATCTTGATTCTCGGTTTCTTTATTGATTTCGTAGAAATCTCGTTCATCATTGTTCCCGTACTGGCACCGATTGCCGAGCTGCTTGGCATCAGTATGCTCTGGTTTGCCATTTTGATTGCCATGAACCTTCAAACCAGCTTTTTGACGCCTCCCTTTGGCTTTAGTTTGTTCTACCTGAAGGGGGTCGCACCGCCTGAAATACGAACGGCCGATATCTATAGAGGTGTGATGCCTTTTATTGTGTTGCAGGTGCTCGTTGTCTTAGCAATCCTTTTCTTCCCGGGCTTCTTTGGTCTGCTTTAAGCAAAAAAAACAGAGCAGATTCAAATCTGCTGATGTGTCGCGTCAGTTCTCGAGTATTACCCCATTTTAGAAGTGTCTACGGAAATGGGGTAATACTAGTGATCAGATGTCTATTTAGCGTGTACTGGAGTGTCTGATCTTTCTTCCAGATATAGGGCGAGTAGACGGTTATTCGTAACAGTTAAGGAATATTTGATTTCTGAATTCCGCTATATACTGCTTTTGACTTTCCTCTGTCGGTCCGATGGGGGCTTTATATGCTGTTTTGACCAACTCCTTCACCACGTTTTTGACGTTCTCATCGGTTTCCGTTTCGGCCTCTACGTCGACCACTAAGCGCATAACCTCGGGTAAAGGCATGTCTTGTTGGCGAGCGGTCATGATGACTTCTGCAACCTGTGAAATAGACCTACAATTCTCGATTTGCGCCTCCGACTCAGCATGGCTTGTCGTTGCGTTTAAGGCGCTCAAAAGCGCTATTGCGCTGACTGTCTTTTTCATTAAATGCTCCTGCTGCAACCTAAACACCATGATCGCGTTGAGTTGATTGTTTGGTATAGAGACTCAAAAAACACCGCTCGTTATGTTGGTCTTAACAGACCGCCACTGCAGCCAAGTCTCATGAAACGTGGGAACTTTTCATCAGTCTCATGACAAGAACGCAGAGCGCTCACTAAGAGACCATCGATGAGCGTAAGTCCTTCGCCTGTGCTTGCTCGGAGAGCGAACGGATATGGTCAAGATCTCCCTGCTGGCAAAGCGACGACAAGGCGTATCCCAGAGCATATTCAGAGTGGTAGATGACGGCAGGGTCAAGGGCTTCGTGACCAAGCAGGCGCAGGCTGATAAACGATTCTTGCAAGCATGCTGTAACCTCGCGTAGTCCTGCTCCATCGCGAGCAATCGCGCTGAAAGCATCATCCAATAAGGCTTTTACCGACAGTTCGGGTACAAATACTCGGTCATACATAACCGCTTGCTCTTGCGAGCCATCTTCTGCGGAGCGCTGTTGGGTGATGGCCCACTTAGAGATCAAACGTACCATCGTTCTAATAATATCGATGGCGGTTCCTGGGTCATTTACCGCCGGTGACAGCGCGCGACTGGCGATTTCCGAGAGCACGACCATCCCAAAACGCGGGTCTTCATCAAAGGTTCTTGATCGGCCGACACGAAATGCTTGCGCTATTCCACTCGTTAACTGCTCGTCTAGGGCGGCTTCGCTTGTGTCAACAAGAACGAGAGGCTCAGCCAGACTTATAAATTCACCGGGAAGCGCGCGGACGAAGATCCGGCAGTTATTTTTTTCTGCCAGTTCTTGCAGTTGCTTAACGTCTAGTTGCTGCACGTAACCGACATGCTCTGAAAATACGGGCGTTCCCGTCGGTTCTTCGTCCGGCTGCTTGGTACACAGAGTTGGAAATTTTGCATAGGATTGGAGAACGTTATTCAACACGTTCTCGACTTTTCCAATCGTTTCGCCAAGGCGACCTAATCGTGCAATTCGGTCTACCCATCGAACGAAGCTCAGGATCACGATGGCGAATACAACGAGCGTAAGAACAAAGAGCACAAATGTACCCTGCTGTTCAAAAAGGGTGTTCAGGTGTGCTACTAGTCCAACAATGCTGAAGATGAACGCACCGATGAATGTTGATAATGCGTTTTGAGAGACATCATCCGCGATCACTAAAGAGAGGGTGCGGGGCGTTGCGGCATCGCTTGCCGATGTGAACGCGGAAAGCATGGCTCCAACAGCAAATGTCGCAATCACAAGCATGCTGGCAGCCATGACAGACAAAAGCGTTTCTAATGATTGAAAACTAATGTGTGGTAGTTTGTTATCAAATATAACTAGTTGATCCGCGAGACCTGCGGCGATCACAGCGATTAAAGAGAGAACGCAGGAAAATAGAGGCTTAACCCATAGCCTTTCCCCAAGTCTGTTTAATGCGAAGCGTACTTTATTCCCCATACCTCCGAGAGAAACCGACTCTTGATTCTGCATCTTTAACTCCGTTTAAGATCTTCTACAAATAGAAATGGACGATGTATTTTGCGAGACCGCGGCTCCTTTCAGTAACACCAAGCGTAGGTAAAGGAAGAGCCATCTTGGGGCTGTCCGTTCTGCAGCACGACCGATCAGAGTATGCTGACACAGCTGTTTGCGATCAAGAGCTAGCGACTAGCCAGCTCTTGTGCTTTGCAGTGGACGTATTTTGGTTCAAATACCGAGCCGATCAAAACTTGACCGTCATAGCTTGCAGCGACGCTTGAGCCGGAAAGAATACTTCCATCGTCTGCATAAATCGTTTCCACGGAACCGCTCTCAACATCGATAGCATGGGCAACGGACGGCGCGATAACGGATTGGTCAAAGGTGTGGAGCAGAAAATCCAGAGCTTTAGGGTGTGATGCTACAAGAAGTTTTCCGTTTTCACTCCACTCTAAATTGTCGGGCATTACGTCTAAGGCAATGTGATTATTCAGAGTCCACTCTGGTGCTTCACTACTCTCACGCGTATACATGGATATCCGCTCACCGGTCGACTCGGCAACAAACAGCTTGGTTTGTTCTGCATTTGTCAGCACGCCGTTTGCCATGTATAGATCGTTGACCACTTCCGTCACCGTTCCATTGTCGTAGAACAACACATTGGTTTTCGCCAATCTCAGAAAGTCTTCTGCTTTTTCACCCAGCGTTTGTCTTGGTGCGCTGTGGTCATTGGTGATATAGAAACGATGTCGAGAAACGGCATGCACGTCGTTTGGTGAGATCAATTCAGGGAAGGTGATGCTTTCAATCAGCGTCGCCGAGTTCGACCCTGACAGCTCGAATACATCTATCTGGTGCTGAGTGGTCGAAGGGTGATTGACCACGAAAAGATACTGCTTGCCATCTTCTTTTAACAACGAAATCCCGTGAGGGTGAAAGACCTCAGGGTAGTTCGCAGTAATCGGTTTAAGGCTTGGGGTGTCGTCATTTAGGTCGAGACTCCACAATGCGCCGTTCTCCGATGCTCTAGTGCCCTTGGTGAGATACGCTCTACGGTCGTCATTCGCAAAGTAGGCGAGGCCGCTTGCCTGGTCGATGGTGATATCCTCCAGACCAGGAGGCGCGTCTACAGCGATACACATCTCGGAGGACGCTGTACTGTCTGCGGCGTAGTCTAAATTAAAAAGTGGAGCCATTCTCCAGACGCTAATGGCGGCTAATAACACGGTTAACGCTAATACGATTTTTAGGATGTTCATTTTTATTATCTTTGTTTAAGGGGGGCGAAATGAACATCCTTGTCTTCGCTTTCTGTGGCTCTATCGTTTCTTCGGTGTCCACGCCCACGTCATTTCAAACAGAATCGGCTCTTTGTTGTCCGCGTCTGTCACTTTAACCGGTACGACAGTCTCGCCCTTATCGGATGACTGGATCTCCTTAATTTGTGCCTTGGTGAGCTTCGCCTCAGCGCGCATGTCGCCTTTCGCGCGCTTTACGTAATCCGCTTTTATTGTTTTGATGACCGGAACACAATCGTCAGAGATGTTCATCCCGATGAGGTATCCCGTTGCTGATTCTGCGATCAGTACGCTGGCGACGGCGTGGACTGAACCAATGTGGTTCTGCACCGATTTTTTGTTCTTTAGGGTAATGACTGCGTGGTTCTCCGTCAGAGCTTCAACCTTTTGACCTGTTGTGCCAGTGTATTTGACGGTTTTTCCGAACAGCGTCGTGAGCGCCTTGCTTCGCATAAACTCTGGAAGCTTGTTGATGTTGCTTACGATTTTGTTCAGTTTGTTTTGCTTCGCCATCGAGGCGTTCTCCTTGAAAATTCAAACTTTTAGAAATGTGTGTTGCTGCTTAAAGAGAGCCGAAGTTTGAACTGTGGGATCAGTGGTGTCAATTAACCGGAAAGTGCTACCCAGCAGAGACAGGGCTTTGTATAATCGCGGCTTCTTTTTCAAGGAGTTTTGTTATGTCTGATCTAAAAACCAAGTTCGAAGAAACGGTTAACTATGTGCAAAACGCGGAGGGCGATTTTGAGCCATCGAATGAGCTTAAGCTTAAGATGTATGCGTTGTACAAACAGGCAACAGAAGGCGATGTGACAGGCAAAAAGCCGGGCATGATGGATTTTATCAATCGTGCAAAATATTCTGCATGGGAAGAGCTCAAAGGCAGTACTGCAGATGAAGCAATGCAACAATATATTGATGCCATTGAAGAATTGAAAGGCTAATTGACGCTCGTCATTTTAGTTTATTTGCTCAGCTGAAATATTCTGGTAAAGTGCGCGGCGAAATATCACCATAACAATAAAAGGCGGTGAATGATGGATGCAAAAGTGGTTCTAGATGAAGCGCAGCCGGGTCTTTCAGCTGAGTTAGCGAAAGCGAGTATCAAAACAAGATTGTGCGCGCGTACAGCGCATACTTATGAGCAGTGGATCGCTCAATATCTTGCATTTAACGGATTATCGAACCCTTTTAGCTTGAGTGAGAAAAACGTAAAAGAGTTTTTACGGCATATCACGCGTCGCCTTTCTCCCTCGCGAGCACGACTAAATCAAGCAAAAAGTGCTTTGGAGTTTTTTTATGCTCAAGTGCTCAAACGTCCTCTCGCGCACTCGGCACTTACCATTCCTAACGCTTAGTGCTTGTGCTCGCCACGGGTGTCGGTGCGATTTCCGCTAAGGTAAACTGCTTTCTAAACTCTCTCGGTGTCATGCCTGTCGCTCTTCTAAATGCCAGTGAAAAAGCGCTGCTTGAGCCAAAGCCTACGTCTTCTGCGACAATTTCAATCGGAAGCTTGCTGGATGTCAGTCGCTGTTTTGCATGATCGATCCGGATCTTTGCAATCAATTCGCGCCAGGTGGTTTTTTCATTCAGTAAGTAGCGCGCTAGAGTGCGCGACGAGATGTTGAGTTGTTTGGCTACGTCGTCACGGCTCAAGCTGAACTTGCTTTTTCTGAGATGGTAAGCCACCTGTTCTGTAAAACTGTCTTTCAGTGGTAAATCTTCGGGTAAATGCATTTGCTCATAACATAATTGCTCTAGAACCCGGCAGCTTTGAGGATTACGTTGCGGCATGGGCTGTAAAAGACTCTGAGCATTCAGCACTAGTTCAGCGCCATTTGGTGCGTGTTCTAATACGCAGCCGAGTTGGTTCCTGAGCTCTAAAATCAATTTTCGATCGGTAAAAAAGGTGCGAGCGGCGATCACCCCTTTAGGTTTTCTTCCGGTCACTTGCTCGATAATAGAAAGACCTGTACCAAGGTCTCGCGCTACTAAAAAGTGCTCAACGCTGAGCGTGTCTTTTTTATATGGAAGCCACGCGACTGATAGCATCTTACTTTGACTGCTGCTCGCGTAATTCGTAAAGTGAAATACCTCTTGGCAATACCTCAGGGCGATGTTGAGAGCGTGCAGCAGATTGTCGCTGCTAAGCATTGCTTGCCCGATGAGACCGTAATGATGGAGCTTGCTTCGTCGTCCGGCCTCATAGCCAAGTCGATCTGCTGGTTCTGAAATCAGACGAGTAATGTTTCTGATGATTTGTAGTTCTTGTGACGCCGTAGGCTCGTATGTTGTTTCTTGGAAAATAGCATCATCGATGTTGGTGTTCTTTAGGCAAGACTCGGTACTCAAACCCTTGAGTTTACCGAATTCGACTAATAGTCGGCATTGTTCAAGTGCCAGTCCCGGGGACCGCTGATATCGACGCATACTGCTTTTGACCAAGATAGACGCCTAATAGTGTATCCCGAGTTCGTTGCGTGGTCTGCGTAAGCGCTCTCAGAAATGTGGATTTATGAGCGGAAACAAAAAAGCAGGGCATAGGCCCTGCTTTCTAGCCGAAGAATGAGCTACAGAGTAGGAATCGTGACGATGTTCTGTTCACTTGTCTTGTACTGAAAGTCTACATAGAAGTCGGCAGAAGTTGGCGATTTGTAGTAGGGGTCTTTCGTATCAATTGCCAAGACGACTCGGTTACCCGGCGGGATGTCGTATGCCGTGGTAATCAT
>NZ_LWFU01000565.1:0-5793 GCF_001635135.1 Oleiphilus sp. HI0080 | reverse complement strand
GGATTATTGTTAGAGCGATAAATAACAAACTTTTTGTGCAGCTGACTGCTTACTAATTGCACAACTACTAAGTTAGCAAAAACGCCTACATAAAGTATAGAAATCTTTTTAGCTATCAGAGTGAGTGATTATAGAGTCTTGGTATAAGCCTTGTGTGTATGCGTTTATTTGTGGGCAATTTTGTGTCGGTATGTAGCCCTTATTTCAATTTATATTTTTAGGTACTGGTGAATTTGTTTATGAGATTATTTGTTTCTTGCCCGCTGGGTATGCAGTACTTGTTGGAACAAGAGCTAATCGAAATGGGGCTTTCGTCAACTCGTGCAGTCAATGCCGGTGTTGAAGCGGAGGCCGAACTTGAGCAAATTTATCGCTGCCTACTCTGGTCGCGAATTGCTAATCGTGTATTTCTTGAGCTCGCTACCGGAAAAATTGAACGAGGATCTGATGTATATCGTCACGCGTCCTCTATCCCTTGGGCTCAGCATTTTAGTGCTGATTCGACATTTTCTGTGTCGTTTGCGGGAACGAATAAAGATATTAACAACTCGGCTTATGGCGCGTTGGCGGTGAAAGATGCAATTGTTGATCATTTCAGAAGTTTGACAGGCGAGCGACCTTCAGTCGACAAAACCGCCCCGGATATACGGGTAAGCGCAAAGCTATCAAAGGGCCGGATTACGATTAGCCTTGACCTTGCAGGACAAAGTCTTCACAAAAGAGGTTATCGCTTAGATAAGGGGCCTGCACCTTTGAAAGAAAACGTTGCTGCTGCTCTGTTAAGGCAGGCGGACTGGAGTGCACTCGCGAAAGAGGGAGGGGCATTCTTAGACCCAATGTGTGGTTCAGGTACGTTTTGTATTGAGGCGGTGTTGATGGCCACCGATACTGCTCCCGGGTTAAGTCGGCAGGAATGGGGTTTTGATAAATGGAAGAAGCACGACGCAGGTATTTGGCTGGCGCTTATTCAGGAGGCTGAGAAACGCGAATGTGTCGGCAAAGACGCGTTTAGAGGCAAGGTCTTAGGGTTTGATATGGATTCCCGAGTAATCGGTGTTGCGTGGGAGAATATTCAGCGGGCAAGTCTTTCTGAGTTTGTTCATGTCGAAAAGCGAAGTATCGACGAACTTCAGATACCTGAAAACATACCGAAAGGCTTGTTGTTGACCAATCCGCCTTACGGTGAACGTATTGGTGAGGTTGATCAGTTGATGGCTGTTTATCGAACGCTAGGCGAGGTGTTTTTAAACAGCCTCCAAGGTTGGCGCGCCGGTGTGTTTACTGGGAATCCTGATCTCGAAAAGTTTATTGGTTGGCGCTATTACAAGCGATATAAGTTTCTAAATGGTGCGATCGAATCAGCCTTGCTTTTATTTGAGCTTGATGAGGCGAATCGTTTCCAGACTGCGTGGTTGCCGCCTCAGGAAAAATTGCGTAATCCTGCTTACTGGCGCGTTGCGAATCAAGAGCGAGCGGCTATGTTGGCAAATCGGCTTAGGAAGAACGAGAAAAATATCGCTAAGTGGGCAAAGAAGAACAGCATTAGTTGCTATCGATTGTACGATGCGGATATGCCGGAATATGCTTTTGCAATTGATCGCTATGAAGATGAGTCAGGCGAGGTTTTTTTGTACGTTCAAGAATATGCACCGCCCAAGAGCGTCGATGAAAAAGCGGCCATTGAACGTCTTAGTGAGGGGCTGAAGACAATTGCACAGACAATGAGCGTGGCAGATTCCAATGTGTTTCTAAAGCAGAGAACGGTACAAAAAGGGAAAGCCCAGTACGAGAGAGAGGAGGACAGTAGTCGCTCTATCGTCGTCCGCGAAGGTGGTGCGCGTCTATCAGTAAAGCTTGGTCGGTATCTTGATACAGGGTTGTTTCTTGATCATCGAGCAGTTCGGCGTTGGATAGCTGCGAACTCTAGAGGTAAAAAGGTTCTAAACCTGTTTTCGTATACTAGTGTAGTTAGTCTTCAAGCCGCAATTGGCGGTGCTTGTAGTGTGTTGAGTGTCGACATGTCACAAACGTATCTCAAGTGGGCTCAGAACAATTTTTCGTTGAATGGATTAGGGGGCGGTAATTATAAATTTGAGCGAGCTAACTGTATGGAGTGGCTCGAAGCCGCAGTATCTGAATCGCCACTACGCACTTATGATTTGATTTTTATCGATCCGCCAAGTTTTTCCAACTCTAAGAGAATGGAGGGTGTTTTCGATGTACAACGAGATCATCAGTATTTAATTGATAGCGCGATGCGCCTCTTAGATGAACATGGTGTATTGATATTCTCAACGAACCTTCGCAAGTTCTCGCTTAGCGAGGATGTCAAAGAAAAGTATAGCGTGAGTGATAAAACCGCATTTTCATTAGATAAAGATTTTGAGCGAAATCATAGGATTCACAAGTGCTGGTTTATAGAGTCTCGATAAGGCGTATTTCAATACTCGTATTTGAGTAGTGTATTGAATTGATACACTTTGATACCGGTACCGTTGTCATTCAGAAGTCGGCCGTATTCAAACGTCCAGAAAGTGTCTTGAAAGATGTTGAAGTCAACTCCGACCATCCAGCTTGTGCTAAATGAATCTGAAAAAATGTCTTCAGTAAGGTTCTCAGTGACCGCCGGGATGACGGTAATTGTCTCTCCAAACGGAGGGACCTCTCCGGTTTTGAATCTCTTCGTTTCGTAGCGGGTTATATCGCCAGTATAGAAGGTGAGTCCATATTTTGCGTAAACGTCGGCGTAGTCAGTAATTCCGAACGCACCACCAATATACCAATTTAGCCAGTCATCAATGTTAATATCGGCTGCGCCGTTGCTTAGATCATCCGACACCACCCCCTGCCCATATCGTAGCTCAGTGAAAAAGTTGCGGTTTATATTTGTACCAATGGTCACTGATGCGCCGTAGGTTTTCGCAGTTAACGGGAACTCCCTGAACTCGATGTTGCCTTCAGGGTCCTCAAGTTCCAAGAGAATCGATTTGAATTGGTTGAAGTGAGCGCCGATCGCAACGTAATCCTTGTTCGCCTTGTTCCCGCTTCGATTATCAGGCAAAGCCTCTTTAGCTTGCGCTGCAAGTGGGCTGGCACTTAGGGTGATAAATAGCAGGAAAAAGGAGAGGTAGCGGGACGGCATGCTGTTCAATCAGGTCTCTAGTCAGATAAAAGTTAGCGCCGAAGCTTCTCATATAAGGCACTGAAGGTACTTGCACGCGTCACAGAACCGATGAGTTCCTATCTAAGTTCTGCAAAGCATATCAACATTTGCTTTACCCTATCTTCAGACATGGTCAGATTGAGTGAATTTACTTCTTTTACCCAAGCTGCAGTCTCAAAGATTGTCTCGCTAGCGGTGGTACTAAACGCTTGTTGCCAAGCGATTACTTCAAATCCCGGCTCATCATTGAGAGCTTGAAACAAAGCGTCTAGCGCGGGAATATCCTGATATTCATCAAAGCAGTAAATGGTCGTGTCTTCGAAATCCAAATTCATCTCGGTTACGATTTCGGCCGGTGTAGCTCCTTGGTCGATGACAGTCTCAAGATCCAAATCGCCTAGCGCGATTTCCTCGATTTCCCAGTCTTCATCAGGTGCAATGAGCGTGCTCTTTATCTGTCCGTCGGGCATCGACCAAGAAATAGCGACGGGCAAAATTTGTCGATGATCATCAACAACATCTAATGCGATAAAGATTGGAAATTGATTCATTAAAGAAGGCTCTTGTTGCTGTGCGGCTGAACGTTAGATTATAAGGAGTTCATCAACTTAAAAAATCTAGGAAAGCGGTCTAAACTCAACATAAAAGGAATTAAGCCAATACTATGTCCGTTACCAGCCAAGTTCAGCTCGCCAAATACTACCGTAATCTGCGTTTTTTGATAATCGATGATTTTGAAAACTTTCGTTTGTCCCTGAAACAGATGGTTAGGGCGTGTGGGGTTGAACAAATCGATGTTTCGATTAATGGTGAAGACGCGATCCAACGATGTCAGCATGATAATTTCGACATCATATTGTGTGATTATAACCTTGGTAATGGGAAGAACGGTCAACAAGTGCTTGAGGAGTTGCGTTTTAGCAATCTGTTAAAACACACGGGTCTGTTCATCATGGTCACGGCCGAGACGTCGAAAGATATGGTGATGGGGGCCTTAGAATATCTCCCTGATGCTTATATAACGAAGCCTTTGACTAAAATAGTGCTGCAGCAGCGCCTTGACAAACTTATTGAGCAGCGTGAAAAGTTAAAGTCTATTAATGAGGCCCTGGATCAGAACGACAACCAAAAGGCAATCGCGCTTCTTGGGCTTGAAATCAAACGTGAGACTCGATATCTGCTTTGGTGTCTTAGGACGCTTGCAAACCTATACTATCACGAGGGTGAGCTCGAAAAATCCCGTAAAATTTATGACGATGTGTTGACCAAGCGTGATATCGGCTGGGCTAGGTTAGGGCTTGGTCGCGTGAAGGCCGCTATTGGCGAAGTAGAATCTGCCGTTGAAGATTTTTCGCACGTTCTTGAGGTTAATCCAAACATCATCGAGGCCTATGATGAGTTGGCCGATGCGTATCTGCAATTGCAAGAGAATCGTAAGGCTCAGAAAACACTCGAAGACGCCGTAGATATATCGCCCCATGCGTACAATCGACAGCGAAAGCTCGCTGAAGTGTGCTCTACCAACAATGATCATGAGAGCGCGGCAGGCGCGCTTAAGGCGACGATGAAGCTCGGTTTTAATTCGATTCATGACAAGCCCGAAAATTATCTAAATCTAGGGCGTTGCTTGGCTGATATTTCTGAAGGTGATACCAGTGAGAAGGGTCGAACTAAAGCCAAAGAGGCCATACATACTATGCAGCGCGTGGTAAAAAAGTTCGGTCAAGATCCTTCGGTTCATGCGAATGCTGCCTTGATTGAGGCACGGACATATAAGGGGCAAGGTGATAAGAGCAAATCAGAAGAAATGTTCGTTAAGGCGAAAAAGCTATTGGCTGACCATGATTTTGATTCCTCAACGCAGTTAGAGTTTGCAAAGACGCTTTACAGCATGGGTGAAACGGGTGAGGCTGAGACACTGTTGAGCAAGTTGGCGAATAAGGAGCAAAATAATGCTCCGATGATCAAGTCAATCAATGAGCTAATCGATGAGCCGGTAGGGCTTCTAGCGAAGGCGAAGGCTCGCAAGCTTAATAAATCCGGAATCAAAGAATTTGAGGCGGGTAATCTTGATGCCGCAATCGATGCGTTTACAGAAGCGCTTGAGTGTACGCCGAAGCACCCCGCTTTGAATCTGAACGTCGTGCAGGTAACCCTAAAAATGATTGACCAAAAAGGAATGCAACCACGCTTGGTCGAGCGCTGTAAAGCTTGTCTTGCAAATGTCAGGCACATACCACCGCAGCATGCACAGTTCAAACGGTTGAAGTTTTTAGAAGATAAGGTGGCTGCGCTGTAGCCGGCGCAGCTTGGCATGTCTTGATCGATATATCATTCGCCCGCACCGTCTTGTAGTGCGCGATTTTGCTTAAGCCTTTATTGTCATTGTAGTAAATGTAAGCTGGCGGGGCGCTATCTAGCACTGATCAAGAGGCATTTGGCGCGTTTGCTTGGGATCAGTAGTATGCATCTCAAAGAATGTTGCTGGGAGGAAGGGAGAATTGGCTCCCCGAGCTGGGCTCGAACTAGGCAAAGTCATGGAGTTTGCCACGGATCCGTTGTATACGTTTCAAAGAATGTTGTTGAGAGTAAGGGAGAATTGGCTCCCCGATCTGGGCTCGAACTAGGCA
>NZ_LWFU01000564.1:0-2198 GCF_001635135.1 Oleiphilus sp. HI0080 | reverse complement strand
CCTTTTGATAAGGCGATAACCAGAGAGTCAGACATATCGTATTTAAATCAGTAGCGAACCTAGCCCGGCAAGCGCTGAATTTTTGCTCCCAATAACTGTAACTTTTCTTCAATACATTCGTAACCGCGATCAATATGGTAGATGCGATCAACCACGGTATCACCTTGAGCAACAAGCGCAGCAATAACGAGACTCGCCGACGCTCTCAGATCCGTCGCCATAACCGGCGCAGCCTGAAGCTTTTCAACACCTGTAATGATGGCCGTATTACCCTCAAGCTTAATATCCGCGCCCATTCGCTGCAGCTCTTGAACGTGCATAAAACGATTTTCGAACACTGTCTCTGTGACCGAACCCGCCCCTTCGGCGATACAGTTAAGCGAGACAAATTGCGCCTGCATATCAGTGGGAAACGCAGGATAAGGAGCGGTCCTTAAGGAAACAGCTTTTGGCCGCTTGCCTTTCATATCAAGCTCAATCCAATCTTCGCCTACAGTGATCTCAGCTCCAGCTTCTTCGAGCTTCACCAACACCGCATCCAAAATATCAGCGCGCGTATCTTTTAGCTTTACGCGTCCTCCAGTTGCTGCGGCAGCAACCAGATAAGTACCGGTTTCGACTCGGTCAGGCATCACGTCATAATGCGTACCTTTAAGATTCGCCACTCCCTCAATCACAATTTCAGAGGAACCATGCCCAGTTACTTTTGCCCCCATCGCGATCAAGCACTCTGCCAAATCAACAACTTCAGGCTCCCGCGCAGCATTTTTTAAAATCGTCGTACCCTCAGCGAGCGCAGCGGCCATTAGAAGGTTCTCGGTACCTGTTACGGTGACCACATCAAAAACAATGGTTGCGCCTTTCAAACGCCCATTAGAACGCGCCTTGATGTAACCATCCTCTACCGCTATGTCGGCGCCCATTGCTTCCAGACCCTTGATGTGCAGGTCAACAGGCCGGCTGCCAATCGCGCAACCACCAGGAAGAGATACTTCCGCTTTACCAAAGTGCGCAAGCAAAGGACCGAGCACCAAGATAGACGCGCGCATTGTCTTTACAAGATCGTAGGGCGCATTCAGATCTTTGATCGTCATGGCGTTGATCTCAACACTCATTTTCTCATCAATCATCAACTCAACGCCCATACGCCCCATGAGCTCAATCATCGTTGTGATGTCGTGAAGGTGCGGGAGATTGCCGATTGTAACGGGTTCACTGGCCAGCAACGCTGACGCCAAAATCGGTAGCGCTGAGTTTTTAGCGCCGGAAATACGAATCTCGCCATCTAAAGCGACACCGCCACCAATAACTAATTTATCCATAAGAGCCTTACTTTAATAATTGATTGCCGGACCTTATTCGCCCTGCGAAGCCCACTCTGCAGGCGTGTAGGTCTGCATAACAACGGCGTGTATTGTGCCGTCGACAATGTGCTGATTAAGACAACCGTAAATGAGCTGCTGCCTCTTTACTTTGTTCAATCCGTCGAACTCATCACCCACTGCGCGCAACTGATACTGATATCCGTCGGTTTCAACAACAACTTCCATATTTGGGTATTGCGCTGTTACGAGCGCTTCAACTTCGTTTGCTTGCATACAAACACCCTTTCTAAGCGATTAAATCGATGAGCTAATTGGGCGCGTATCATACAGCAATCAGTGCAGGCACTAAAGGACAAGCTGTGGCGATTTAGCGCCCCAGTTAAGTATTAGAGAAAAAATAAAAACAGAGTGTTTAATGACTAAATATGAACTCGAGCCCACCAACGCGAGCCATATCAAAAAGTTTCTGTGGAGGTTCTTTAAACTCGAGCTCAATATCAAGGCTTTTTGCTTTGCGAATCAAGCACAAGCACAGAGACAAAATCTGACTATTGTAGGACTTGAGATCCTTCAGATAAACGACAACGCGAGGAGCATCATGCGCCTCAACCAACCGCTCGATAGATGCCCGAACCTCAACCAAATCGCTACGCGCAACCTCTCCACTTAAACTCACACTGGCATCGTCTCGCGTTGTCACCGAATACACTAGCTCTCCTCCAGAGGACCTGCGCCCTCAGGAACGTCAATCTCTAGATCAACACTCCAGTTCGAAATAACCGCCTCAATATCGCCTTTACGAGATTTCATTTCACTATCAAATTTATCCCTAAATGCCAGACCGATGTTGATGCCGAATACGATGACATTTTC
>NZ_LWFU01000563.1:0-3699 GCF_001635135.1 Oleiphilus sp. HI0080 | reverse complement strand
CGGTAACACGCGTTTGTTGTCTGATGCCGAGCGCGAGTACCGCTTTTACAATCTTGGTTTTGGGTACAACCTCTTCCCAGGAGAAGCCTTTTTTAAGAGTTGGTTTTCGGACAAAACCTACGCTTTTAATTCGAATTTTTATTTACTAGCAGGTGCTGGGGCAACGGATTTCGCGGGAGATAATCGATTTACTGCGACGTTTGGTGCGGGCTACCAAGTGATACTCAATGACGCAGTAACGATGAGCTTGGTGTTCCGTGAACATCTCTATGATATCGATGTGCTCGGTGAAGAAAAGACCAGCATAAATACAGAGCTAAGTGCCGGATTGTCGGTATTCTTTTAAACCATTTTTAGTTCGATTTAGGAGCTACACATGAATCTATCGATCGAATCAGGCAAGCACACCTTTCGTAATTGCCAGCCAAAAAATACGCACGTCTTGCGCAAGGTTAATAGCGCGCATGCGTTCGTTTTTTCAATGGTTCTCGTACTTAGTTTTGCGTTCCCGAACAAAGCGAATACAACAGAGATTTTCGGCGCCGCCCCCGATTTTACTTTAAAGAGCAACGATGGCAGCAATGTCCGCCTCGAAGACCTTCGGGGAGAAGTTGTGATGCTTAATTTTTGGGCCTCATGGTGCGGTCCTTGTAGACAAGAAATGCCGCTGATGGATGACATCTATGAAAAATATCAAAAATTCGGCTTCACCATACTCGCGGTGAATGTTGATGAAGATTCTGCCGATGCGGATCGCTTTCTTGATGCCGTTCCAGTGACCTTTCCGATTCTCTATGACAATGAGAGCCGGATAAGTGAACTGTATGGCGTAGACGCAATGCCGACGACAATTATGATCGATCGCGAAGGCAATGCGAGGTTTTTACACCGTGGCTATAAGCCCGGGTACGAAGACGATTACCTTAAACAAGTTAAGAAGTTAATCCGCGAATGATGTTCATAATCAAACAACGCATTCAGCCTTCCGGTAACGATCGGGCTACGGGGCGAAGTTTGTTCGCTCGATCAAAAGGCAAGGCTAAGTGCCGGATCGCTCCTTTCTTTACTGCTGTTGTCGTCTTGTTTGGCGCTACGGTTAGCGGCTGCGCAGATATCAAACCGTGGGTGAAACCCTACGAGCGAGACAATCTCGCAGACCCCATCATGAGCCTAAGCCGTCATGGTTATGCAGACGCGTATATGCATCATGTTTATCAAGCACGAGAAGGTGCGAGAGGTGCTGAAGGTGGCACAGGGGGAGGCTGTGGGTGTAACTAAAAAATCAGTTAAGGTATTCGCTCACCTGGTTGCCGCCCTCACGAGCATAGCGCTTTATAGCGTCAACACCTTTGCAGCGACGTTACCACCAGATGCGGTTGATATCATGCATCATCGCTATGATGGAGGGGGCATGGAGATTAGCGGCCCATCTGTTCTAGTGCGAAAGAGTATTGGGCCACAAGTGTCCGTAACAGGTCATTATTACGTCGATTCAATTTCGGCGGCATCTGTTGATGTAATCGCGACGGCAAGCGAGTACGAAGAGGAACGGACAGAATTTAGTGGCGGAATAGACTTTCTGCACGAGAAAACGATTCTTAGTGGTGGGTATACCAATAGTAGCGAAAACGATTATGAAGCAAACACCGCGTATTTTTCGGTGGCTCAAGACTTCTTTGGTGATCTGACCACCTTGTCGCTCGCTTACGCTCGTGGTTGGGACTCTGTCGGGAAACGGGGGCAGGCAGAAAGCGACTGGGAAGACAAAGATCTTCAGAATTATAAGCTTGGCTTGACGCAAGTTATTACAAAAAACGCGCTGTTTAGCATCGATGTCGATGTGATTACCGACGAAGGAAAGCTTGAAAATCCCTATCGTCAAAATCGTTATGTCGACCCGAATGACAGCACGGCCTACCTATATCAACCTGAGGTTTATCCAGATACACGAACAAGCACAGCGCTTGGGTTTCGTGGAATGTATTTCTTACCTTATCGTGCTTCGGTCAAATTAGAATACCGTTATTTTTCCGATAGCTGGGACATTCAAGCAAACACCTATGGTGTTTCCTACAGTCATGCTTTCGACGAATCATGGATCTTCGAAACACGCCTGCGTTATTACGAACAGGATCAAGCTCGGTTTTATAGCGATCTCTTTCCATTCGCGAACTCTCAAACCCATGTTGCCAGAGATAAGGAGCTAAGCACCTATTCTGGTATTACGTACGGATTTGGTGTGAGCTATGAGGTCAAACAGGGTGTAATTCCGTTCGTTAAGCGCCTCCAGCTAAGCCTTTTGGCCGACATTCTTGATTACGACTACGAGAACTTTAGAGACGTAACCGCGTCGGGAAGTTACTTGCCGGGCGAAGAGCCGCTATATGAGCTCGACGCTTGGGTCACACGCACATCATTAATTGTCGAATTTTAACAGGACTATCAAGCATGAACGCCAACACTAACATCATCAAACATCGGCTTGCTTGGTTAATGGCAGCACTTTTCGTTTGTCTGTTTACGAGTTTGTCTGCTCTAGCTGAAGAAGCGGAAAGCCAGTCACCATTTACGGTCGTTGAGAATACGAGCTCGCCGTTTACCGAAGTAAAAAACGACGACGAAGCTTCACCGCAGAGCGAAACGGATGCACCTAAAGAGTATGCCATCGATAAGTCAAAACCGGTTGCTCTTAGCGTGGAAGAATTGAAGAAACAGGTCATCAAGCTCAATCGTGACCTCTTTATTCTCGAAGAAGATTTATTGTTTCCTGCAAATACCCAGTTTGTGGTGTTCCTTTCTCTCGACACTGGTCAGTTTCTAAAACTCGATAGCGTGAAGCTAAAAGTAAATGGTGAAGTCATCGCTGCACATTTATACACGGAGCGTCAGCTAAAAGCGCTTTCACGCGGAGGTATGCAAAGACTTCACATGGGCAACCTAAAAACGGGCGAGCATGAAGTGACAGTTTTTGTTGAAGGTGTCGGGCCTGATGATCGTGTATATAAAAAGGCAGCCACTCTAATCTTAGAGAAAGGCACCGAGCGTAAAGCAATCGAAGTTCGCATAAAAGATCGGTCGAACGACTACCAACCCGATGTGTCTATCATCGAGTGGGAGTGAGGTAGGCGTGTCGATCGTGCTGCATGGTTATTTCGAAATGCTACGTCTTTGCTGTCGTGCGCATCGTTCCCTTACTTTTAGGCTGCGCCAGATGATCGCGCGTATCGCTGTGCTCATCTTCGGGATGATACCGGTCAGTAACTTGATTGCCGATGATGCGAAGTTTGAAGCTGGCTCTACTATATCTACTCGCGCCAACGACCTGCTGTACGGCGAGGCACTGTACGAGTACCACCAAGGGCGCTTTTTCGAGTCGCTCACCGTCTTGAATGTTGCGAAAGAGAAGGGTGGTATCCAGCAGCACGGTGACCACCCTTTGCTCGTCGAAGGCGGTTTAATGCTTGCGTATGGCATGACGCGAGAGGCCAAAAAGCATTTTGAGGCGTTGCTGAGTCCCGATATGACAGCGCTTGTAAGCGCCGATGCTAGAAATCAAGCGTGGTTCTACCTTGGCAAGGTCTTTTACTTGGAGAGTGACCTTGTTGCGTCTCAACGTGCACTCAGTGAAGTTAATGCCGAGAGACTCCTCGAATCGGACGAGTCACTGTACCATGAATGGCGCTACCTAAATGCGCAGGT
>NZ_LWFU01000562.1:0-2696 GCF_001635135.1 Oleiphilus sp. HI0080 | reverse complement strand
GCTCGCTATGGGTATCTCGTCTGCTCAAGCTTTTCGGGTTCCCTCTCATGGCGCTCTGGGTCTAGGTAATTTTTGGAAACATGCATTGCATTGTGCTGTGTTGTGCGAGGCTTTGGCGACCATGGCCAAACCAGATCTAAATCTGGATGCGCGCGAATCATATCTGTCGGGACTATTGCATAACTTCGGCTTGCTGCTCATTGGGCAATTATTTCCACCCGAATTTCGAATGATGAATAAGCTTCGGGAGTCAGACCCCGAGCGAAGTATGGCAGAGATCGAAAAACAGGTTTTTGGTATGGGGTCGGCTCAAGAATTTATCGCGCTTGGTCATGGCTCATTAGGTGCGATTCTGTTAAAGCTTTGGGGTCTACCTGAGTCCTGTGTTAAATCGGCCGCAATGCATCAAAACGAATATTATGACGGCGAGCATGCAGAGCAAGTCGCTGTTGTGTGTCTCGCAAACCATCTACTTGCTATGCATGGCGTTGGTGATGAGCCTGCCAGCATTGATCCCGAGCCCTTGTTTGAACTTCTTGGTATAGACCCAGATAGTGCATACCGTTTGGCTGAAGTGACCGTTGATCAGGGTCAAGAGCTTGATGGTATGGTGAGTGACCTCGTAGCATAAGTCTATTTCCGAGCCATTTTCATAGTGAATGGCTTCCATTCTTTTCTGCTCTTTTCGGCAGGGCTTTGACCACATCTTCTATTAGCCTATAATGGCCGGCTTTCTGGAATTAAAAGCAGCGTTTTTCAGGTTGGATGCGTCTCATCCATACAGTTTAAGCTAGCCAAGAGTTAGTGCCTGTAACTGCTTCCAAGGGTTTCTTTTTATTGTTTTGGAGTGATTTATGAGAGTGATTTTGCTTGGTGCACCAGGTGCCGGTAAGGGAACACAGGCGCAGTTTATTACTGAAAAGTACGATGTACCGCAAATCTCGACAGGCGATATGCTTCGCGCCGCAGTTAAGGCAGGCTCTCCGCTTGGCTTAAAGGTGAAAGAAGTCATGGCGTCAGGAGGCCTTGTTTCAGATGAAACGATTATTCAACTGATCGAGGAGCGCATTAAAGATGAAGATTGCGCAAACGGCTTTTTGTTCGATGGCTTCCCGCGTACGATTCCGCAAGCAGAGGCGCTTAAAAAACAGGGCATCGTGATTGATGCCGTTGTAGAGATTGCTGTTGAAGACGAAGAAATTGTTAGTCGTCTAAGTGGCCGTCGAGTTCACGAGGCAAGTGGACGCGTTTATCACCTCAAGTACAACCCGCCTGCAACAGACGGCAAAGATGACATTACTGGTGATGCTCTGGTGCAGCGCGAAGATGATAAGGAAGAGACTGTTCGTAAACGTCTTGACGTATACCACTCGCAAACAGCGCCGTTGATTCAGTACTACTCTGAGTGGGCTGCGGCCGGTGATGATTCTGCACCAAAATACGTTCGCGTAGAGGGTGTGGGCGATATGTCTGAAATTCGTGATCAGATCGTTAACGGTTTGGACGGCTGATTTCGTCGTTGCGCATCGAAAGGCAGCACTTGTGCTGCCTTTTTTGATTTAGCATTTTATTATTTAAGATCGACTTGCTAAGTAGACTGATTTTTTAGGCAAACTATGACTGTAATTCTAGCCATTGATACTTCATCGGAGAAGTGCTCCGTCACTCTTGTTGATACGAATTCGGAAAGCAAATCGTTGTCCTTAAGTGAGTATGCGCCTAGAAGTCATGCGCAACGCTTGCTGCCAATGGTCCAGGAGCTTCTGGGTCAATCAGGTCTGCTTCTTTCGGACATGGATGCGCTGGCGTTTGGTCGAGGTCCAGGATCGTTTACCGGGCTTCGGATCGCGTCTGGATTTGTTCAGGGTTTGGCATTTGGACAAGATCTGCCGGTTGTTCCTGTATCAAATCTACAAGCACTCGCGGTGCATGTGTTTTTAAGTCATTCCGAGGCGCAAAACTGTTTGGTGTTGATCGACGCTCGAATGGATGAGGTCTATTGGGCTGTGTTTACTCGAGGTGAAAACGCAATGCCTGAGCTGTTAGGGTCGGAGCGCGTTGATAAACCAGAGATGGTTTCTGAATTGCTTCAGGAGCAAGATGAGATGCCCGTTATCGGAAATGGTTTGGCTTACGTTGATCGTATGGATGCGATAAGTAGATGGCCTCGAATCGAGAGCGGTCCTGAGCATCCTGCGCACGCAATTGCGTCTCTGGCTGTGTTGGCCTTTGCTGATGGCCTAGCAGTGGAGGCGAAAGATGCCTCACCCGTATATGTGCGCGATGAAGTAGCTTGGAAGAAGTTACCGGGCCGAGACTAGCCACAAAGCACGAAGAATCATGCTTTGGTAAGCGCAAAGAGCTTGCAGCGAGAAAAACACATACATCTCAATAAATAAATGCCAACAGGATTACTAATATGGGCTGGTTTGAAGCCTTTGTCCTTGCTCTTGTTCAGGGACTCACCGAGTTTTTACCTATTTCAAGCTCTGCGCACCTAATTCTCCCATCACAAGTGCTGGGGTGGGAGGATCAAGGGCTCGCATTTGACGTTGCCGTACATGTCGGCACGTTATTGGCAATTGTTTTGTACTTTCGTGAGGATCTCATTTTACTTGCCAAAGCGTGGTTCATGTCTTTGCTTGGACCGTCTCGCGTTCAGGAACAATCGAAGCAGCATGCTCGTCTTGCATGGC
>NZ_LWFU01000561.1:0-2476 GCF_001635135.1 Oleiphilus sp. HI0080 | reverse complement strand
ATGAACTACTCAATCTCAAATAACGCTGAGTATGGTGAGTATGTCACGGGCCCTGAGGTTATTAACGATGAGTCGCGTGCTGCGATGCGTAACGCTCTTAAGCGTATTCAGGATGGTGAATATGCGAAGATGTTTATCCAGGAAGGTGCAACCAACTACGCATCAATGACGGCGTATCGTCGTAATAACGCTGCGCACCCAATCGAAGAAACAGGTGCTAAGTTGCGTGAAATGATGCCTTGGATCGCATCGAACAAAATCGTAGATCAAGAGAAGAACTAAGCACTTCTCTTAATTAACGCTACAATTAACGGCCTGCAGAAGTTATTCTGTGGGCCGTTTTTTTTTGAAGGGATGGTGATCAAATCGCATGAGTGACGAATTAGACAAGAAAAAGTCTGTAAAGCCTGAGGTGGAGAATTCTTCGTTTGTAGAAACGGGTTTAAATGCATCTGAGGATCATGATGATGCCGAAAAAGTCGAGAAAGTGAAGAAGCGTGGCCGCGGAATTTATCTGCTTCCGAATCTCTTCACTACAGCCTCCCTGTTCTCCGGTTTTTATGCCATTGTAGCTGCAATGAATGGTCATTTTGAAAATGCAGCGATCGCTATTTTTGTATCAATGATACTTGATGGGCTGGATGGACGCGTCGCACGAATGACCAATACTCAAAGTGCGTTCGGAGCAGAGTATGATAGCTTGGTAGACATGGTGGCGTTCGGTGTTGCTCCTGCGCTGGTGGCTTTCTCTCTTAACCTGCAGACGTTGGGTAAAATCGGCTGGGTAGCCACTTTCATCTATGTGGCGGGCGCGGCTCTGCGTTTGGCACGATTCAATACTCAAATAGGCTCGGTCGATAAGCGCTACTTTGTTGGCTTACCCAGTCCGGCAGCTGCGGCTCTCGTTGCGGGCTTCGTTTGGGTGTTCCATAGCTTTGAGCAGACGATGTTTTTAACGTTGGTGACCATGCTCTTTGTAGCAAGTGCGGGAGTGTTGATGGTAAGTAACGTGCTCTACAACTCTTTCAAAGAATTTGATCTAAAGGCAAGGGTGCCATTTACTGCGGTGCTGGTGATGGTTCTCGTGTTTGCGGTTATTGCGCTGGAGCCGTCTTTCGTTTTGCTACTTGGATTTGTTGTCTATGCTGCATCAGGCCCGGTCACAAGTCTTTTGCGTAGGGTCCGAAGCAAATAGCCTCTCAAGTAGGGGAACTTCTGTTCCCTTAATGGTCTAAGTGTGACCGTTTCTCGTAACTTAGGAAAACGAAAAGGTCGCGCCATGCTAATTAAGGTTAAGTCAAATTCTGATCCGCTCTCGTCAGAGATTACCCCTGAAAGCGTTTATCTCAATCGTCGAAGGTTTCTTTCTCTCGGAGCGTCCGCTAGCGTTAGCTTGTCGCTCGGCGGGATGTCGTCGCTTTCTACGGCTGGCCCAATCGACCCATCTGTGTTCTCTGGTTTGAATTCGACGAATTATGCTCCGGGTGAAGCGGCAACACCATTCGAGACAGCGTCAACGTACAATAACTTCTATGAGTTTGGCACTAGTAAGGATGATCCTGCTCGATATGCGAATGAGATGACTGTAGATCCTTGGTCTGTAAAGGTAGAGGGGATGGCTGGGAAGACTGGAGTGTTTCCGTTGGAAGATCTGATCAAGGGTTTGGTTCTCGAGGAGCGAGTATATCGCTTAAGGTGTGTGGAGGCTTGGTCAATGGTCATTCCTTGGGTCGGTTTTCCGTTGAGAGATTTGATTACGCGTTTAGAGCCGCAGGGTTCTGCAAAGTATGTATTTTTTGAAACTTTAAATAGGCCGTCAGAAATGCGAGGGATGCGGTCCTTTAGTTCAACCATAGACTGGCCTTATGTTGAGGGGTTAAGAATGGATGAGGCGCTTCATCCCATGACGATGCTGGCGGTGGGTATGTATGGGAAAGAGTTGCCCAATCAGAATGGCGCTCCTTTGCGTTTGGTTGTTCCTTGGAAGTATGGCTTCAAGAGTATCAAGTCGATTTCTAAGATTCGATTTACGGATAAGCGTGAGAAGACTAGTTGGGAAAAGGCAGGGCCATCAGAGTATGGGTTTTACTCTAATGTCAATCCGAAGGTTGATCATCCTCGCTGGAGCCAGAAAACAGAGCGGCGCTTGCCAAATACCTTGTTTAGCCCAAACAGGATTGAAACGCGTATGTTTAATGGCTATGCGGAGGAGGTTGAATCTTTGTATGCTGGTATGGATCTGAAAAAGAACTTTTGATGATGAATGGTTCTCGCCACTTGATAATCTGGTGGTCTTTATTTATCTCTTTGATGCTGCCGGCTCCCTATATCTTTTCGATGGCTTTGACGAATCAGCTTGGCGCAGAGCCTGCCAAGGCTTTGGTCGAATTTCTCGGTGAGGCCGCGCTCGTTATATTGATCCTTACCCTGTCTGTGACGCCCCTCCGAAAATTTCGAGCTCTACCGTCTTTTGTGC
>NZ_LWFU01000560.1:0-9591 GCF_001635135.1 Oleiphilus sp. HI0080 | reverse complement strand
CGGGAATCAAGCGCACTTTAGCGCTGCAGATACTCAAAGAGATTCGGGGTGAGTTCGGTGCGTTGCTTGCTCATGCACAACGTCGTGCAGAAGCGGTGCTGCCGACCTTACTTGACGAAGCTCGTACACGGTTGAGTGCGGATATGGATGCCGAAATACACCGTTTGCACAGCCTGCAACAAAAGAATCCCTTGATACGTGAAGAAGAAATTAGCTTTTTAAGGAATCAAAAAGAGCAGGGCTTGTCGTATATTGATAGAACCGGGCTGGAACTTCAGGCCATGAGAGTCATTATCAATACCTAATGCATACGGATAACGGGTGAGCACGAATATGAGCGACGATAAGCTGAAACAAGAATTGAGTGAACTGCAATACAAGGTCACGCAGTGTGATGCGACCGAGCGCGCTTTCGATAACGAGTACTGGGATCATAAGGAAGAAGGCATTTATGTTGATGTCGTCTCGGGGGAGCCTTTGTTTAGTTCAACGCATAAATACGATTCGGGCTCTGGTTGGCCAGCCTTTTATCAGCCGATTAAAATCGAACAAATCGTTGAAAAGGAAGATACCAAGCTCTTTATGCGACGGGTAGAGGTGCGAAGTAAAGAGGCTGACTCCCATCTCGGACATGTTTTTCCAGATGGTCCAGAGCCGACTGGCATGCGGTATTGTATTAACTCGGCGGCGATGCGCTTTGTTCCAAAAGCCGAGATGGATGCTCAGGGTTATGGAGAATTTTTGACCTTGTTTGATGAAGGGTAGCGAAAAAGCGTATGGAACCCAGTCACGAGTATTTGCTCGATATTGCCAATATGAAGATGCCATTTGGCAAGTACAGCGGTCGGCGTTTAATTGATCTGCCTGAAGAGTACTTGCTCTGGTTTCGTAAGAAAGGCTTTCCCAATGGCAAGTTTGGGCAGCTTTTAGAAATGACGCTCGAGATCAAGATTGAAGGTTTGGAAGGGATTGTCGCGCCACTAAAGTCATAGCTGACGTCGCCTCCAAATGAGATGAAGGCGACGTGCTGTCTATTCTCAGTTTTCGACTTTGGGTGGTTGCTGTGGTTGCGTTAGAAAGAGAAATACGCCAAGCGCAATCAACAGGAAGGCTGTGCTCGATATGATCGCAACTGGGTAATATAAGTTACCAGCGAGTTCAAGTTGGCTGTATTTGATCACCATGATGAGTCCTTCTAATGAAAGCGCGATACACACCGTACCGATAAACCGTGGGATGGTTCTTCGTATGCTCTCTACCGGATCTGCAGAGTCTTCTTTTGCCGAATATTCTGCATTGATTACCAGCGCCAATTCAAAAACCGCAAGCGCAATGATTCCTGTATTCACCGCTTTGAGAAACATCTGCATAACATCGTCGCCGCTGGCAACGCCTTTAAAAATCGCGGTGACAAGCGAATAAAGAATCGCAATGGTCATTGTCAAAAAGATAAAAGTGAAGAGTTTTGCCATAACATTGCGCATGGAGAAACTGGTAGTGATGCTCATTCTGATTCCTTGTCCTAGGTATGAATGCTGCTCATTGAGATTTGCAGACTAGACCTGATGTTTTCTGAGGTTGATTGTTTTCTGGGTGTTTAATGTCATTGCATGCGCATTTTAAATTGCGTGCGCACGGTCTCTGTTAAGTTGCTCATGGTTCGTTAACTTAGAAGCACTTATAGTATCAGGAGTGCATAGTCTCGGACTATTAAAGATAGATACTTAACGCAATCGAATGCTAGCGAGGAGCGTTTCAATTAATCTGATGAATCAATATGACCGGAGATGAAGAATGAATAAATTCAAGATATTAGTCTTAACTGCGATTGTGAGTGTTAGTGGTGCGGCCAATGCCGGTAGCCATAAACACGATGGCGACATGCATCATAAGCATGGACCTGCAATGAAAGTAGAGAAAATGGCAGAAAAACTGTCGTTAACCGAGAAACAGAAATCGGAGATTCTTGGCTTGATGGAAGCACAACATGCTCAGATGAAGAAAATGCGTGAGGCTATGCGTGAATCTCGCAAGCAAACGCACGAGCAGATAGAGCAAATTTTAAATGATGAACAGCGTGCGCAGTTCCAAGCTATGCATGACAAGAAACATAAGAAAATGAAAGGTAAGAAGCATGGTGAGAACGATCATCATGAGCGTTACGAACATTGCGACGACGATTGACAGGTCTCGTTAGGCAATCTTTAACTCGATCGTGTTGTGAATCGGTCTTGTTCATTAGGGCTAGCTCGGCAAGCTAGCCTGTTTTGCTGTCGTTCCTCTGTCTCTAAATGTTCAGAGCTTGAAGGTTTACAGTGTAAAAGCAAGCGCAGCACCTGCAGCGCTTGCAAGCAATAGAGGGATGCAAACTTGCATTGAAAGCCTTCCCTTTGAAAACACGGCAACCATGGCTGACTTCACCAAACTATTTGCGATTGCGGCAATAATGATGCCTTTGGCTGCGACATCAAGGCTTAGACCGTTCAAACTACCTCGGCTTAGTGCGAGGTTGACTGCATCGACATCCGATAGCCCCGATACGCTAGCTAGTAGATAGACGCCGGCGTCGCCAAACCAGTGTTGTAAGGCTTGCGAGAGCAGCATGGTTACGGCAAGGAGTGCACCAAAAAACACCGCTGAAGAAAGCTCCAGAGGATTGTGCAGAGGTGACATGCTGTCCGACAATGCTTTATGCCGGCCGATGTACCAGATAATCAAGCTTGGGACATAAACCAGTGCCGTCATTGCCGCAATAGGCACGACGAGCATCCTGGCCAACTCCGCGTTGATGATAAAACAGACGATCAGCATGCGTGGGAACATCGTGCCGCAAGCGAGCAAAATTCCGGTCGCCAACAGCGGCGAAAGCTCAGGCTTTTCTTTTCCTAATTTTGAATAATGCAGCGTCAATGCGGTCGATGAGCTCAATCCTCCAAAAATACCGGTGAAGATAATGCCTTTTTCCGGGCCGGCAATTCGGATTGCGAAGTAGCCCAAAAATGAGATAGAGGAAATGAGTACCACCATCCACCAGACCTCAAAGGGATTGATGGCGTTCCATGGTCCAAGCTGCGTGTTTGGAAGAAAGGGGAGAAATACCACAGAAATAAGCAGCAGCTTTAAGCCTGCATCGAGTTCTTTTTCTTTTAGTTTTTTGAGTAGCCCATGTATTTCTTTTTTGTTGTCGAGAACAATCGCAACAATGACCGCCACAGCGGCTGCGACTTCAGGCTGACCCAGGCAAGCTAGGGCGCCCAGTCCAAAGGTAATCAGTGAACCAATGGTTGTTGTGATGCTTCTATCTTGCGTGACCTTCTGGGCATTTAAATAGGCGATCGCGAGCACAATTGCGACCGCGAAAAAGGATACGGCTAAAAAAATTGGCGAAAAGGCGATCGAGATCAAGGCGCTGATCGCGCCAAACATGGCAATTAGAATATGTGTTCTGATTCCGGCAACACGCCAACCATCTTTGTGGTGGCGATCTTTCCAGCCTCGCTGAATACCGATAATCGCGCCAAGACAAAATGCAACGCTCAAACCAATGAGGTCATCTGTTGCATTGATAAAGTTCTCCACGATTTAGACTATCTACTTTTGCTTGGCTTCAAAAGCGGCCATTTGCTCTGGCGTTGCAGGAAGTTGATGCTTCTCTTTCCATTCAGAGTAGGGCATGCCGTAAACAAACTCACGCGCAGCGTCATAGTCGATGTCGATGCCCTTTTCGGCCGCCGCTGCGGCATACCATTTTGATAGGCAGTTTCGGCAGAAGTCAGCGAGAATCATTAGATCGATGTTCTGCACCTCTTTATGCTCATCAAGGTGTTTTAGAAAACGGCGTAAAACAGCGGCTTCCAGTTCAGTTTGTGTGCTTTGATCGATCTTAGTATCCATGAATGCTCCTTATTGTTGATGCCGTGCAGTGTTGTCACTTGCGCTTGCCTTGTCAATACGCTGTCTTGTTGGAGTTGGGCAATAAGGGTATAACGGTACATCCAATTAATGACTGGCTACTAAAAGGATTTAGTATGGCGATTCATACTTGGCCCGAGGGAGAGCGGCCAAGAGAAAAACTCCTATCAAGAGGTGCAGCAGCGCTCAGTGACGCTGAGCTGCTCGCCATATTTCTGCGCACCGGTACCCGAGGACGCTCAGCTCTTGATTTGGCGCGAGACCTACTCCTGCACTTTGGTGATCTCAATAAGCTATTAAGTGCATCACTCGATGACTTTTGCAAAACCAAAGGCATGGGGTCGGCAAAGTATGCGCAGCTTCAGGCAAGCCTGGAGATGAGCAAACGCGTGTTTCGTGATGAGTTGAGAGAGTCGACAGTTATCTCTAACCCCGATGCGTGCAAGCGCTATGTGGTGCATGCCCTTGGGCAGCGTATGCATGAAACGTTTGCGGTCTTGTACTTGAATACGCAGCATGCCATTGTCGGATTCGATGAGCTATTTCAAGGCACGATTGATGCAGCCTCCGTTTATCCACGTGAAGTGGTCAGAGCTGTTTTGGCGAAAGGCGCAGCGGCGGTTATTTTGTGTCATAACCATCCTTCCGGATCAACCACTCCGAGCCAAGCGGATATTCAGATCACACGTCGCTTACAGGGCGCCCTTGAGTTAATTGATGTGCGGGTTCTCGATCATTTGATTGTTGCAGGTAACCAGACCGTGAGCTTTGCCGAAAGGGGGTTGATATAGACCATGGTCTAACGATAGACCTTTGTCTAATGGCGGTTGGAGGGTGGATCGAAAACAATGCATACATCCTCAATGTGTTCTGGAGATTAGAATGACCGCGCCACTTATAAACCCAAGAAGCTATATCAATGGTTTTGAACCAAACATCTCGGAAGAGCAATTTCCCGCGATGTATCAAGAATCCATTAACGACAACGAAGCGTTTTGGGCCAAGCAGGCAGAGCGTATTGATTGGATTAAGCCTTTCACCAAAACCAAAGATGTCTCGTTTGCAAAAGACAATCTGTACATAAAATGGTTTGAGGACGGCGAACTGAATGTGTGTGTCAACTGCGTTGATCGCCACTTGGCGGATAAGGCCGACCAGACTGCGATTATCTTCGAAGGCGATGAGCCAAGTTATTCCCGCAACATCACCTATCGAGAGCTACACCAAGAAGTTTGTAAGCTCGCAAATGCTTATGAAGAGCTCGGCGTGACGAAAGGTGATCGTGTCATTCTTTATATGCCGATGATTCCGGAAGCGGCCTACGCGATGCTGGCCTGCGCCCGTATTGGTGCAGTGCACTCTGTTGTTTTTGGTGGCTTTTCGGCTAGCGCGCTAGCAGACAGAATGGACGATTGCGAAGCGAAGCTTGTGGTGACTGCGACGGAAGGTAGTCGGGGTGGTAAAAAAGTACCACTAAAAGCCAGTGTGGATGACGCGCTAGAAATTTCGGTTCGCAAGTCGGTGAACAAAGTTCTTGTGGTTGAAACAACGCACGATCATGGTCATAACAAGCATGACTGGGATGTGGATTACGCGAGCTTTGTCGGCAAACAGTCTACCGAGCATGAAGCGGTTACGGTAAACGCAGAAGATCCTTTGTTTATCCTCTACACCTCGGGCTCTACCGGAAAACCCAAGGGGCTCCAGCACTCAAGCGGCGGCTATTTAACCTATGCTGCTACCACCTACTACTACACCTTCGACCACAAAGAAGGCGATGTGTATTGGTGTGCAGCTGACGTCGGCTGGATTACTGGCCACACCTATATTGTCTATGCGCCGCTAGCCAATGGTGCAACAACCTTGATGTACGAGGGTGTGCCTACTTACCCAGACTGCGGCCGTGTCGGGAAGATCATTGATAAGCACAAGGTGAATATTCTCTATATCGCACCGACAGCGATTCGCACTCTGATGGCCTCCGCGGATGAAGCCATTGCAGGGAGCACGCGTGACTCGTTACGTATTCTTGGTAGTGTCGGTGAGCCAATTAATCCAGAGGTATGGCGGTGGTTTCATACCATGTTTGGTAATGGTCAGGCACCCCTTGTGGATACCTGGTGGCAAACAGAAACCGGTGGCCACATGATGACCCCAATGCCTTATGCAACGACAGCAAAGCCGGGTTCTGCGTGTCAGGGTATGTTTGGTATTGAACCGCAATTAGTGGATACAAATAGCGATATTCTTGAAGGTACTGCAAGCGGTCACCTTGTTATTCTCGATTCATGGCCTGGCCAAGCGCGAACAATTTGGCGCGATCATGCCCGTTTTATTGAAACCTACTTTAGTCAGCATGAAGGCATGTACTTCACGGGCGATGGTGCTCGACGCGATGAAGATGGTTATTTTTGGATTACTGGACGTGTGGATGACGTACTTAATGTCTCTGGGCATAGACTTGGTACGGCGGAACTGGAAAGTGCATTGGTTTCGCACCCTGATGTGGCTGAGGCGGCTGTGGTTGGCTTTCCGCACGATATCAAAGGTGAAGCGATATACGTCTATGTGACACCCATGGCTGGAACCGAGCTAGCGCAAAACGCGACGGACTTATTGAAGCAACATGTGCGCGTTGAGATGGGGCCGGTTGCCACTCCGGATTGTATTCAATGGGTTGAAGCTCTCCCGAAGACCCGTTCGGGTAAAATTATGCGCCGAATTTTGCGTAAAATCGCCGCCAACGAGTTTGATAATTTGGGCGATACCTCTACCCTGAATGATCCAAGTGTGGTCGATGCCTTGATAGAGGGGCGCCAAGAGACATAGTCCGATTTCCGTGCCAGATACGGTAGCCTTTTCAGGGAGGAAAAGGCTATGCTTACGGCTATAGCAGTCGTGCTTTGAAGGACATAATAATGTATAAAATCCACATCGCGGATGACCACCCCCTTTTTCGAAATGCCTTATTGGGTGTGTTAAATACGCACCTACCTGAAGCAAGCATTACAGAATCCTCTGATCTCGAAAGTACCCTAAAAGCGCTGGATCAAAACTCCGATATTGATTTGTTATTGCTTGATCTGCATATGCCGGGCAGCCAGGATTTGTTTGGACTTGTCACAGTAAGAGAGCGTTTCCCGACCATCCCGCTTATCGTCATTTCTGCTCGCGAAGATACCGAAACGATTAGTCGGTGTGTGGGCCATGGATCAAGTGGCTTTATTCCAAAGTCTTCGTCGCCGACAACGATCAAAGAGGCCATTGAGCAGGTGATGGATGGCGAGGCTTGGGTGCCAGCGACAGTGCGCCAAAGTTTGCGCCGAATTGATAACGAAGAACGTGATCTCGCCGCAAAGGTCGCGGCCTTAACGCCGCAGCAATACCGTGTTTTGTGTTTTCTACGCGAAGGCTGGTTAAACAAGCAGATCGCCTACGAAATCGGCGTAACCGAGGCAACGGTGAAAGCACACATAACGGCGATATTTCGAAAACTGGGTGTCAGTAACCGAACGCAGGCAGTGATTACACTTGCTAAGCTTTCACTGGATGAACAGGCTATTCAAGAGGGGAGTTAGCCCTCTTATTGCGTGCCCCCTCATTTTTTTCTGCGCAATCGGCAGAGATTAGTCCTCCCAAAATGGCTTTTCGGCTTCCTTGTTCGCGTCATAGCGACTTAAACCAATATCGCTCAACATGCGATCATCAAGACGGGCAAGATGCGCACGCGTTTTGTGTCGTACTCGCCATGCGTTCAGTTTCGCTTTGAGTGCTTTCCATTTTTCTTCTAGATTAGTATTCAAGTAAAACTTACTTGTTGATAGCTGTATTGTTTTCATGGCTGTTCTCCTTTGTATATGTACAGCCCAATAATGCTGATCTATAACAAGTTCCGACAAATGACATTAATCGCGCTATAGTGAAGAAAAACTTATGCATTCTATGTCTGGAAGGGGTGAGGTGATGCGTTTGCCACCGCTAAGAGCATTACAGGCTTTTCGCCATGCAGGTACATATTTGAGCTTCAAACTTGCAGCGGAGCACTTGTATGTATCGCCAACGGCGATCAGTCAGCAGATCAAGCAGTTAGAGGACGCGTTGGGTGTCAAACTATTCAAGCGCAAGACGCGTGAAGTAGAGCTAACTGCACAGGGGCAGCAATTTCTTCATTATGTGAGCCGTGCGTTTCAGTCGCTTGAAGAAGGGGTCGCGCAATTTGGTGATGATCCAAACCCTTCTCGTTTGATATTGAGCTCTCTGCCCTCATTCTCAGCACGGTTTCTAATTCCAAGACTTGCCAGCTATCAGCGCGATAGCGGCGGCATAGCGGTTCATTTGCAGACTTCTCTTGCTCTCAGTCGATTTGAGGGGGAAGAGATTGATGCGGCTGTACGCCTCGGAAAAGGACGCTATCCAGGATTGGCGTCTCGCCACCTGATGGATGACTTTATCATCGCCGTCTGCCATCCGTCATTGATGTCAGATAAGAGCCCTGTTGAGCAGCAGCTATCGCGAATTCCCGTCTTGTTAGATAGCTCCGAGGACATGGGAGCGCTATGGCAGCGTTTTCAGGAAGCGAGTGGCGTAGTCTGTGGGCATGATGCATCGACCCTTCATGTTTCTGATGCGAGCATGTTGATCGAAGCAGTGTTAGCCGGGCAGGGCATTTCTTTGATGCGTTATAGCCTAGTGTATGAACTGCTCGAGAAAAAACTATTGTGCTGCCCGCTGCCTTACTATATCGAGTCTGAATACGCTCTGTATCTGGTCGCACCTGAATGGCACTTTAAACGAGTGAAAATTTCCAGTTTCGAGTCTTGGCTGCGTTCTGAATTGACAACGATTGAAGAAAGTTGGTCTGCATTTTGTACTGAGCGGTTTTCGATTATTCCCTTGCCGAGCTCTGCGGAATAATTTATTTTAACGCTATATTGGTGTTCTATATATCGTACGATCCGTGCATTAAATTGTACGGTATGGCAGTCGTAAGGTTCGACTTGGTTAGCGCAACGATAGATAAGCGATTTGGGAAATTGTTTATCTATCATTGAATTAGGTAAGTATTATGCATTATTCCAATCAAACACATCACTTTGTGGTTGTCGGCGGCGGAGCTGGCGGCTTGGAGCTAGCAACAAAGCTTGGCAATAAATTGGGCAAACGCAATAAGGCGCGTATTACCTTGGTGGATGCCGCGCTGACTCATGTGTGGAAGCCTTTACTACATGAAGTAGCGGCGGGCTCCTTAAACTCGGATGCCGCACAGGTCGACTTCCGAGTGCATGCGCAACAGCATTATTTTGAGTATCAGCCGGGCAGATTGACGGGACTGAATCGAGATCAAAAAACCATAACATTAGCACCGATAAAAAACTCGGCGGGTGAGACCGTGGTGGCTGAGCGTCATCTTTCGTATGACACTTTGGTATTGGCGGTGGGCAGCACGACCAACGACTTTGGGACCAAAGGTGCGGCAGAGTTTTGTCAGTTTCTTGATAGTCAGGAGCAGGCGAGGCGATTTCACCGAAATCTGTTGAATCGTTATCTTCAGGAAGAATTTGCGGATTCAAGCGAGCGCAATCTGCGGGTTGCCATCATTGGGGCTGGCGCGACAGGCGTGGAACTCGCTGCTGAGCTGAGATATGCCTCGCAGCAGCTCGAGTACTATGGTTTACATCA
>NZ_LWFU01000559.1:0-7592 GCF_001635135.1 Oleiphilus sp. HI0080 | reverse complement strand
GTCCATCAAAGACTCTTTCGCCATCACAGCGGCTTTTTCAGCTGTGCCGCCAATACCAATACCCAGCATTCCCGGCGGACACCAACCAGCCCCCATGGTGGGAACGGTTTTCACAATCCAGTCAACGATGCTGTCCGACGGATTCAACATCACCATCTTTGATTTATTTTCAGAACCGCCGCCTTTTGCAGCGACATCGACATGCACTTTATCGCCTTCAACAATCTCGTAATGAATAACCGCCGGCGTATTGTCTTTGGTGTTTTTGCGCGCCCCTGCAGGGTCTGCAAGAATCGAAGCACGTAGAACGTTATCTGGATGTGTATACGCACGACGAACACCTTCATTGATCATGTCAGTAAGACTCATGTCTGAATCCCACTGTACGTTCATGCCCACTTTTACGAACACCGTCACGATACCCGTATCCTGACAAATTGGGCGCTTACCCTCAGCACACATACGAGAGTTGATCAAAATCTGCGCCATCGCATCTTTCGCTGCTTGCGACTCTTCGCGCAGATAGGCTTCGTGCACCGCCTTAATAAAGTCGGCTGGATGATAGTAAGAAATAAACTGCAGCGCGTCCGCTACGCTTTCGATCAAATCGTCTTGGCGTATGGTGGTCATAAACGTCTCTTCTTTTCTGTAAGCGATTAAAGGTTAGCGATTTTCGTTGTCGGTCCTGCAAGATCTGTTCACTGCCCTTATCAAGCAACAAACATTAAATACTCAAAAACAGCTGCACGACCTTTTATAAAGGCGGGAAATTGTACTCTCAATTAGCCATCCTTTGTAGTGCTCTGCGCGCAGACATTTGTATAAGGCCGCACCTGAAAACAAAAAAGTATCAAACCATTGAACTTAGAGAGAAAAATTCGACAAAGCGGATATTTCGTCTAGTTTTATTAGTTAGACGAATAAAAGCGCGAGAAGCGCGACCGGCAGAGTTTTCGTTACTGCTTCGAACAAGAACACAAGCACAACAAAAACACTGGCGTAGGCAATAAATCGTAAACAATGCTCTCTTCGCTCGCTCCCGCGAAACAAGTAGAAGCAACGAATAACAGCAATCATAGGTAAAGGTCCTAGCTATGTTGAAAAAAACCCTTTTAAGTGCCGCAATAGCCTCCACGTTTGCTCTCAGCGGATGTCTAGACAGCTCACCCGATACAGGTGAAAACGCCGGTTCGGTAACGAATCCAGATACCAGCACTGCGGTGTATCCAATTTTCTCCCCAGCAGAGAGCAAGCTTCCAATACCTAATGATTTGATTTTTGATTCAGAAGCGGGTGATGGCAGCTTCTCAGTTAGCGATACATCCCCACCAGTTACAACTGCTCTGAACGGATTAAGCGGCGCATCGACCATCGCACCGATCGATATTTCTTTGAGCGGCCTCATTGATCCTGCATCAATCAAAGGCCCAGGCGACGCGGATCAAAACGTTTGGCTTATCGCTCTTGATTACGCGAGCGGCGACCCAGTACAAGGATTATCAAACCAAGAGCCACCAAATGTAGCTGGCGTGGCGACTCCACCAGTTCCTGCTGACATCGTTGCAGCTCAGCCAACCTACACGGTTGAACATAAGGTGCTAGACGGCAATTCAACGATTAGAATCCATCCAGTTTCAAGCCCTCTCGCTGAAAGAACGCGATTTGTTGTAGCGATTACAAACGGTATAACCGACACACAAGGGAATGCAATTGTTCCATCTCCTGGTGCAGCTGGGTACGAAGCACTTACCAAGACTGATGCAGAAGTGCCATTAAATGGTGCACTTGCAGCTTTAGCGCCGGTTCGAGCCTTAATTAATGGCCTTTGGGAAACAACATCACTTGGTCTTATCAACGCTGTTCGGGGTCTTGTATACAGCCAGCCACCGTTAACCGAAGACAACATTGCGCTGACGTATAGCTTTACAACGTCAGATGACGAGAAGGTTTTAGACTACATCGCTGAACCAACAAACTGGTTGAATGATCGCATCCAAGACTTAATTAAAGTTGGTGCTGCAAAAGCCGCGGTTGAGGGTGGCGCAGGTGATTATGCAACGGTGAAAGCGACCGTTGATGGTGCTTATTCAGCTTGGCTTCCATCTAGCCTGAGCCCTGCTCTAATAGGTTGCGACGCAGCTCCAGCCGGAGACGCAAGAGTAACTTGTGCAGCAAACGGCCTATATGGAGCATTGGGAGGAACTGCAACATTCACTTCACAACCTACAGCAACAACGATCACTATGAATGGCGCTGCGCTAGATGTGACAGACGTTGTTCCTACTCTTAAATTTGATGCTGTAACAAATCCGAGCGGTATTCCAGAAGACACCGTTTTAGTCGATCAAGGCAAATTAACGATTCCATACTACAGCGGCGCACCTGTAGGGTTCCCAACCCCCCCAACAGAGACAACTGCGGCTGCAGGTGCGGGTTTGCCGCTGAAATATGCCAGCTGGGAGCCTGATGTAACGCTCGCAACAACGCTGAATATCACTTTCTACTGCTCTGGCCTTGCAATTCCACAGGGCTTCACCGCACCTGCTTTGGGCAGTACCGACCAACTTGATTGTAGCGACCCTATGAACCCTCCATCTGATCCAGCGGACTTCGACACACCGCCGGCATCAGAAGTGGTGAATTACATCTTCCCTTTTCCAACGAAACAAGAAGATGTAACGATCCCTATGCTTGCGATCTACCCTGACCCTGCAATGACAGGCGGACCGCAAAATCTAAAAACAATGATGTGGGGTCACGGCTTAACTGGCGACCGCTCAAATGCTCTTGGTTTTGGCAGCTTGCTCGTTGCTAACAGCTTAAGCAATGCATCACTCCATGCAGTTATTGCAATCGACGAACCTCTGCACGGAGTTGTCAGCGGCGCACTAGAGGCAAGCGCCTTCGGCGCCGTTGAACGACACTTCGGCTTTCAAGATGCGGGCGCGGGAGCAACTAACCCACCTGCATTGATTGAAGATGGCGGTTCAGGCTCTATGTTTATAAACTTAGAGAGCTTTTTAACAGCACGCGACAACAATCGTCAGCACGTACTTGATTTGTTCACGGTCAGAAAGTCACTACCTGCAACAACGCTTAGCGGACACACCCTAACTGACAACTACTTCTACTCAGGCCACTCGCTAGGTACGATTAACTCGCAGGCATTTGTTGCGATTGCGAACGACACGGCTGCAACGGATGACAACATTACTGCAGCGGCGTTCTTTACTCCTGGCGGTGGTATTGCTCGATTCTTTGAGAACTCACCAGCGTTTGCTAGCACATTGGCTGACGGCTTAGCTGCAAACGGCATCACGCCAGAGACATCAAACTATCAAGCATACTTGAACGTTTTCCAAGCCGCGTTTGACTCTGTAGATGCGGTAAGCTTTGCAGATCGTTTCGATGGTGCCACACCCGTTAACTACTTCGTTGCAGCAAACGATTTGGTGATTCCAGTAGACATTTCTGAAGAAAGCAGAACCTTTCAGTCGGTCACCTCTCCTGGCGGAAACACAGTGAGCGGTTCAGTTGCTTACCTATCTGGCGCAGAGCCTTTGGTTGCCCTATCTGGCGCGACAGCATTGACGACAACTGCAGGAAATCAAGCTATCACACAGGCAGTAGCCCGCTACAAGCCTTGTTCTGCTACACATAGCACACCTTCATTACCTGATGGTAGCGATGTCCCAGATGCAGCGACTTACGGTAACAATGCGTTTGTAGAAAACTTGAGTCACACCGTTGGTTTAATTGCAAGCGATGGTGCGGCCGTCACGGTTACACCTAACTTCGCGAGCCTTCAACAAGATCTGCCGCTACCAGCACTTATCTTGGATGAAGCTAGCGGTTGTACTCCGTAAAATAGCCCTAGTTAAAAAACCCGCCTTGTGCGGGTTTTTCTTTTTCAGGCCCCGTGAATCAGAACCCAATTTCTCCCCCTCTCCCTCTCCCCCGCAAAAAACCAATACTTGATAACACCACTTCTTACTCTGCGATTATTTACCGCATTTTCTAAACAAGCTTGTTGACGCATTTAGGCGAATCCGTATAATGCGCCCTACCTTGCCAGTGTGATGAAATTGGTAGACATGAGGGATTCAAAATCCCTTGCTCGCAAGAGCGTGGCGGTTCGAGTCCGCCCACTGGTACCAAGACAAAAAAGCCCCGCAGCGGAATCGCTTCGGGGCTTTTTTATTAGCATCGAATCCCGTTGTACAGATAAACTTAAGGGCAAGCCTTTCCATGGCAATTAAGGCCTCTTCACGAAACGCTGTCGGATCTTCGCGCCTTTCTCAGCAATAACGAGACAGCAAAGAAAACACCACAACATGCCCTCCACTATAGATGGTGTACCCGTACCCATTCTCTTACTCTCTACCGCTCTTTGAGCATATTTCTCATCCAACCAGTACTTTTCTGACAGAACTCGACGCAGCCGTTTTTTAGCTGAACCCAACACCCAGCACAATGCGTGAACGAAGGTTCAAAAGAATCCAATACGCAACTAATTGAGTAACTTAAAAAAGAGGCAAAAGAATCTCGCCAGAGCAGTGACACACTGGCATCTGTGCATTCCTCAACTAGTCTGATAGTGTTGTAGTCCTTAAAGGGTAGAGTTAATTAGCGATGCGTTTGGTTCAAATATTATTACTTAGTTTGTTTACATTGCCGACTGCATTTGCAGAGCAAAACGCTCATGCTGACAAACCGGAGGTAATGCACTTTGCCGCTACCTCTTGGTGTCCCTATGTCTGTGATGATGAAGACCACCCGGGTTTTATCGTCACATACATGCGCCAACTTCTTTCTCAACAGAATGTCGAGTTAAACGTCACCATTTTGCCTTGGTCTCGCGCGATAAAAGAAAGTCGCGCGGGAAAATATGATGGATTGCTTACAGCAGTTCATAGCGAAGCCGAAGACTTTCAGTTCCCTATCATACCGACGGGTTATTACCAAGACTGCTTGTTTGGTCAAAGCGAGAGTGAATTAAAATTCAAGGGTCGCGAATCCTTTAAGGGCATTCGCGTCGGCGGTGTGAAAGACTATGGATATGGCTCACCGATTGGCGAGCTATTTAGTGATCCTAAACCGGAGGAATCGATTTATTTAGTGTCTAGCAATCGCCCGATGGATCAACTAAGCGGCATGCTTGAAAAGAACCGTATCGATTTGATCGCCGGCGACAAGAACGTAATGGAGTATTACCAGAACAGTAAAGAGGGGCAACCCATCCTGTCTGTTGCAGGCTGCCTCGACGAGGTCCCTTTTTATACCGCCATCTCCCCTTCTGTAGATTCCCCAGAACGATTAATCAGGCAACTTGAGACAGCGCTGTCAGCAAAGAACGCACAGGCGCTTTATCATCAGGCAAAAGAAACTTGGGTATCGTCGCTTGAAGGCGAGCTTTAGAAAATACCCGGAACAAGCCACCAGCTGCGTTTTTTATACGCTGCCCACTCTGGATAGCGCGACATAGACGCTTCTTTTAAGACCATGTTTACGGCAAACACGCCAAGCCAAACCCAGGCCAACACCAAAAATGGAAACCAATGCCAAGCCAAAAGTGCAAAGCTTGCGTAAATCATCATCTCTCCCAGATAGTTGGGATGACGAATATATCGGTGCACGCCATCGGTAATCAGTCCGCGCTTTACCCTCAGCGTAAAGTATTTTTGTGCATCCGCCGCAATCATCAAAACTGAGCCAATCAAGCAAAGCAAGGTACAGAGAGCAAACCACGTTCCGTCCGACAAAGGATACGCGTCCGCTCCCCGCTCTGAAATCAATAGCCAACCAAATAGCCAATAAGGCCCGAGCACTAGAGCGAATGCATTGAACGCACCAGCATAGGTGACGCGCCGCTGCCAGTTTTCATCAGGGAAAGCCATGTCTTTAATTAGCCAAACAATGCCATAACCGCCATGCAAGGCTAGGTAAAGCCAAGCCGCAGTGCTCGTATTGTTATAAAACCACATAAGTGCCGCGACAAAGAAAATGGTGCCTGCCTTCTGGAAGTTAACCACCCACGCGAGCTTAAGATGCTTCGGCCCACCTAGGCAATCAACTGAGAGATATTCACTTAAAGCGCGTAACTTAATCGCCCATAAAGGCGCCTGTTTAGCGTCTAGCCGAGATGTCGCTTTTGTATTCATGATGGCCCGTACATATATTTTTTGTCTATTTGACTGGAACAAGAAATCAGGGCGCCACGATAACAAAACCATGAGGATAGTTCAGTTAAAAAAATGGGCGCCGGAGCGCCCATGAATAGCTAGTTGCCAAACCACTCTCTGAGTGTGGAGGGGAGACTGGAAAGAGAGGAGCCTGAATCAACTAGCTGCCGAAACTACGAAATCCTGTTCACTAAGGGTGATAGGGTAAATAGCCGCTTCTGGCCGCTTGCAAAAGATGTGGTAGGCCTCAGGCGCAAGAGAATCAACTGCGGTGGCGACGTGGTCAAACTCTGAGGAGAGAGGGTCTCCCGACCGAGCGACCAAAAACTCGACCTCGCACGTCGGTATTTTTGCAGCGAGAGGCTCTTCAACCCAAACAAACACAGCCTTCTCAACCAGAACATATTCAGCATGAGCAATTCGATAATTCTCTTTTAAGTTAAGCGCCGTTTCAGAGCCGTCAGTATTAAGTTGATACTTATGAATGGCTTTCATCGTCGTCCTCCTTTGTGAATGAACGCGTTTAGATTGCTTGAACTGACGATTCGAAAAAAGCAGTTTTAATCGCACACTAAAATCGAAATTAACGGATTATTAACGACCCTCTCCTAGCACGATTTTTTCGAGCAGACGAAGCATATTTTTCTGATAGATCGATCAATCTCTCCGGCGTAGCATACGCAAAATTCTTCAAAGCGGAGGAACGAGACATGCTTAAAATCGCACTTGATGGCAATGAGCTGCGAAAGCACAGAGACGAAATTGAAGCTTACTTCAATATTTATGTCGGCCCTTTGGCAGAGGAATTTTCGTCACTACGCTTTAAGCTGAAAGAAGTAAGAGAAAACACACGCGAGACGCTTTTTCACGCTGAGCTTAGAACAGAACCCTATGTCGGCAAACCAATGGCTGTTGAAACCAGGTCCAATCAGGCGACGTCTGCCATAGAAATTTGCTTTGCACGTGCTCGACGAACCATTCTTAGAGAGCAACGGATCGCAGCGCTAAGTTAACAAAGGGCAAAAGAGTTGCGCGAAAAGGCGCCTGTGAAGCATTAGAGAGAAAAACGCGTAGACTCGATAATCTTCAATACGGCTGGGTGCTTCAATTTACGCTCAGGAGAGATCAAATAAAAACGCTCCATTACCCCTTCTACAACGCCAACATGTCGCACCCCATAAATAGATTCAACCTGCGCTCGCATGACTGTGGGCGCGGGAAAAAACCCCTCGCCTGCCTCTCCGAACACTTTTAATAAGGCGCTATCATCAAACTCAGCGACAATATTTTGCGTCAGACCATTTACTTCAAACCAATCTGACAAGTTACGTCGAAGAGCATGCTCTTTTACTGGCATTAACATCGGAGCGTTGTCCAGACACTCAGGAAACGCCTGAGGGTGCTTCTCAA
>NZ_LWFU01000558.1:0-2243 GCF_001635135.1 Oleiphilus sp. HI0080 | reverse complement strand
ATACCAACGGCCCCGTTGGAACTGAAAACCTGGAAAAGCCCAACGACTATTTGAAGAAGGAGTCTGAACCGTTAAAGTTTCATCTCGATCGACATCTAAAACTGGTATTGCAGTCTTATTTTTAAATTTGTTGTAACCTAGCTTTAATCCAATGTTTGGCAGCACTGCGGCTTGATCAATGTAAAGATAAAACCTTTTTGACAAAGTTTTCCCGAAATCAAAATCAGCACTAGAAATGCCCTCTAAATAGTTAATAGCCAAATCGCAATCGGAACGCCTATTAATATCTCCTCCAACGACACCATCTAAACCACAAGCCTTGGTAATTTTTATTTCATCACCAGGTTTAAAAAGCTTACTACCGCCCATTGCATTCGAAACAGGCTCACCACCGCCAAAACTTAACTGAGATCCACTCGCTTCCGATACGGACCATGCTGCCCACCTGTCGTCCTTGTTAAAAACCTTCCGAAGGCTTGAAGGAAAAATTGAAGAAAAATTTGCCCCATCGATAATTAACGATGTACTACCTGTGCCTGGCAAGGAAGATGAAGCATTGTAGGTATCGAAACCACAGGAGTTGCATAGTCCATTTCGTCCAGAAAAATCGAGTCTTAAGGAATAACCTCCATTTAGCGAGATAGAACTAGATACTTCATAAACATCACCTTTCCCTGCCATCATGCCAAATACATTTGAGGGGCTGTACGCAGCCTCCCAAGTCCACTTGCCTTCACTATTAATCACGCCATCGTCAAAATTTGACTTAAAAAAGGTCTCTGCAGACAAACTACTTACAACGGCAAGTGACACGAATATGCAGCCAAAATACTGTTTCAAATTTATATGTCTCATTAATAAACCCTCCTCACGAAACCATAACTTACGAAAGCAGTTTAGCAGTTCAGCCAAAATCTACCTCTGCCCAATATCTCGCAAATACAATTTAGTTAACTTATGTCACAAAACACTACCTTGCGGTTTTACTAAAAAGGCTCATTAAACGAGCATAAAAATATACGAAATGTAAGAAGCTATTGCCTAATAATGCTTGAACACTCAATGAAGTGCGCCTGAACCGCCATCGGGTTAGTGCTAGATTTATTCCAATCAACGCCAATAGTATGTAACTTGCGACTTCTACCCGAATTGCACATAGTGCTATCACCATAGCTATCACTAGTGCAGAATAAACACACGCAATCAAAACAACTGGTGAATGCATCGCAGCGCTAAAATTAACCACATCACCACGACCATGCCACTTTTCACGTCGATAAAAGTTTGCTAAATCTTGGGGAAACCCAAGATGAATGGATTTAAACTTGCCATTCGCAGTATATAAAATACTGCTCTCAGCGATTGCTCTCAAACAAAAGTCATAGTCCTCTCCCGTTTCTAAATCTTCATCAAACCCGCCAATCAAGTTAAACGCAGACTTAGTCGTTAAAACATTAGCGCCACCCAGATATTTATCTCTCAAGTGTGCAAACCAGTATTTTTCTATCCAACTACCATCATTAGGAACAGAGCATTGCGCGCCCGTCACAAATAGTGGAGATCGAGTCATCCCTTTATAATTTTCTATTAGGGTTTCTACCCACTCATCTGTTAACTCTACATCGCCATCAATAAAGGCAATAACCTCATTTGAGGCTTTTTCCGCACCAAAGTTACGAGCTTTCGAAACAGTCTGGCGACCTATAGAAAAAGTTAACGCGCCGAACAGTTCTCCTTTTAGAGCCGTATCATCAGTAGAGCCGTTATCCACCAATAAAACTTCTGCCTCTAAATCATATTTTTTTATTCTACTAAAGATGGACTCTAAGCACCGGTCAATAAACTTGCTTTCATTGTACGCTGGAATAACAAAGCTAATTTCAACTGACATCTAAGCTCTACCTTTTTCTATATATCTAAAATTTCTATGCTGATACCAATCAAGAAACATAAGCAAAGCCCATAGCTTATTGCTATTATCTGACGCGGCTGACTGATGTTGATTCCAAACCTTCAAAATTAGGTTTTTGTCTAATAATGGAATATCAGAATCATTTATCAGAGCTTCAGCCCACTCTCTTAAGGGGCCTCGCAACCACGTTGCAACAGGAACTGAAAAGCCCATCTTAGGGCGTTCAATTAGCTCCTTTGGAACATACTTATAAAGCACTTGCCGGAGTAGCCACTTGGTTTGCCCATCTTTTATTTTCCTGGATAGCGGCGTTTGCCATGCAAATTCGACG
>NZ_LWFU01000557.1:0-3994 GCF_001635135.1 Oleiphilus sp. HI0080 | reverse complement strand
ACTTTTAAAAATCATGGTAGAAAAGGGGGGATCTGACCTCTTCATCACGGCGGGCGTTCCGCCCAGCATCAAGATCCATGGCAAGATTGTCCCTGTTACGAAGCAATCTCTTACACCAGAGATGTGCCGAGAAATTGTCTTTGATACCATGACAGAGAAGCAACAAGACGAGTTCAACGAGAACAACGAGTGTAACTACGCGCTCAGTGCTCGTGGCATTGGTCGTTTTCGTGTATCTGCGTTTTCACAACGCAACCTATGCGGCATGGTCTTGCGTCGAATTGAAACCAATATTCCACGCATCGAAGATCTCGGCTTACCGGAGGTGATTAACTCATTGGCCATGACCAAGCGAGGCCTAATTATCTTCGTTGGTGCAACCGGCACCGGTAAATCGACCTCCCTCGCATCGATGATCGGCCATCGAAACCGTAATAGTAAAGGCCATATTATTTCGATCGAAGACCCTATTGAGTACATTCACCAGCATGCAGGCTGTATCGTTACTCAACGCGAAGTCGGCATCGATACCAACTCCTTTGAGGTCGCACTCAAAAACACACTCCGTCAAGCTCCGGATGTCATCATGATCGGCGAGATTCGATCCAAAGACACCATGGAATACGCGGTCACCTTCGCAGAGACAGGACACCTATGTTTGGCGACGTTGCACGCCAACAATGCAAACCAAGCTCTCGACCGTATCATCAACTTTTTCCCGCCAGAGCAGCATAACCAAATTTGGATGGACCTTTCATTGAATATGAAAGCCATTGTCGCACAGCAACTTGTTCCTACCCCTGATGGCAAGGGACGTCGAGCGGTGATCGAAGTATTGCTCAACACGCCTCTATGCGCAGATCTCATTCGGAAGAAAGAAGTGGCGAAACTGAAAGAGCTGATGACTAAATCACGCGATGTAGGAATGCAAACCTTTGACCAGGCGCTTTATGACCTGTACGCTGCCGGCGAAATTACCTATGAAGATGCCTTGGCGCATGCTGACTCTGCAAATGACTTGAGACTTCTTATCAAGTTGGGTTCTGATGCCTCAACTCCAGATGAGCTTACAAGCAACACTGACAGACTCAGCATTCAAGACGACGGAATGACGCCGTAACGCGTTAGTAGAACGAGCCTAAGTATAGTAGGCGCCCATACTTAGGCATGTTGAACGTTAAGTAGTACCAGATGAAAACGCAGGCCAAACTGCTCGCAAAATATATGGATTCCGCTGGGCCCGGCTACGTGGAGTGGTTGGGTTTGCGCCCTTCTCGAAGAGCAGACATGCTCGTTCAATCTGAAGTCACTGCCAAAACTGAAAAAGGGCTCTGCGGTGATCATTCTGCGAAACGCGCCAGCGGCTCAGCTCGACAAGTCACGCTGATCAATGCGGAAGATATTCAAGCGCTTTCCAGTCTCTTGGACTTAGCCTCAATTAATCCTTCAGTTCTCCGCAGAAATATCGTTGTTTCCGGAATCAACTTGCATGCGATGCGCTATCAACTATTAAAAGTAGGTGACGCGATCGTTGAAATCGGGGCGCACTGTCATCCGTGCTCTAGGATGGAGAAAGCACTTGGCGCTGGCACCTTGCTCGCGATGTTTAACCGAGGCGGATATTGCGCGAGAGTCGTGCAGGGTGGCTCCATCAAGGTGGGAGACACTGTTCGGGTCACACAATTACAGCGCGAACTTTTTTAAGCACATACAAAAAAACCCGCTCAATGCGCGGGTAAATCACGGAACACATCCTCTTCAATTCACGAAATCAAACCTTGCCTAAGCTGCGTTTGAGTCAGAACTCTCCTCTTCTATCGTCTCTTTTACGGCCGCATCCTGCTTATGTTTTTCAACGGACTCAACTTTTCTCTGCTTCTCATACAAGAAGGTCAGAACCTCATGTCGATAATGGTTGTATTGCGGATTGTCGGCCAACGCCAATCGATCACGTGGTCTCGGTAACTCCACATTCAACACCTCACCAATGGTCGCGGCTGGACCATTCGTCATCATTACAATGCGGTCTGACAGTAAAACAGCCTCATCGACATCGTGCGTAATCATGATGACGGTGTTCCCTAGCTCAGCATGGATTTCCATAACCGAATCTTGAAGGTGCGCGCGAGTTAACGCGTCCAACGCGCCAAAAGGTTCATCCATCAACAAAACCTTAGGCTCCATCGACAAAGCTCTTGCAATACCGACGCGCTGCTTCATTCCCCCAGAGATTTCAGAAGGCAGCTTATCGAGTGCGTGTGTCATGTGCACCAATTCAAGGTTGTGCGACACCCAATCTTTGATTTCGGCCTTCGAGCGGTCTTTACTCGTTTGCTTTACCGCCAACTCGACATTCTTGTAGACGCTCAACCATGGAAGCAAAGAGTGGTTTTGGAAAACCACGGCTCTATCTGGGCCCGGCTCTGTCACTTCCTTACCATCAAGAATGACACCACCGTTTGTCGCCTGATGAAGCCCGGCCACAATGTTCAAGACCGTCGACTTACCGCATCCAGAATGCCCAATAAGTGAGATAAACTCGCCTTCTTTGACGTTTAAGTTTACATCCTGCAAGGCCGTAAAAGGCCCTTTTGGAGTAGGGAAATCAATACCAACTTGCGTCAGCTCTAAGTGTGATTTAGACATCGTATTCTCCTGTTATCGCAAGTCAGCGGTTTTGTCCCAGCTCACATGTTTTTGCACTGCAAGCATCATGCGATCAAGTAAAAACCCAATGAGGCCGATCGATAGAACCGCAACCATAATGCGCGCCAACGAGGCCGAGCTTCCATTTTGGAATTCATCCCAAACAAATTTACCAAGACCCGGGTTCTGAGCAAGCATCTCGGCTGCGATCAATACCATCCAACCTATCCCGAGTGACAAACGTAAACCGGTAAAAATAGCTGGGATCGCAGAAGGCATAACGATTTTCGTTATGTGTTTCATTGGACTAAGGCGCAGTACTTTGCTCACGTTGACGAGGTCACGGTCGATACTAGAGACACCAACGGCGGTATTGATTAGCGTCGGCCACAGGCAACACAACGAGACTGTGACCGCCGAAGTGATAAAAGACTTGGAAAAGAAAGGATCATCCGTCACATAAACAGCACTGACGATCATCGTCACTAGAGGCAGCCATGCCAGCGGAGAAACCGGCTTAAACAACTGAATAAGCGGATTAATCGCTGAATACGCTGACTTGCTTAAACCACATAAAATTCCTAAAGGCACGGCAATCAATGAGGCAAAAATAAAGCCTGTTGCGACCGTGACAAGGCTGGTTAAAATCTGTTGGAAGAACGTAGGAGCTCCGGTGAAAGGGCGAATTTTCGGCTCATAGCTCGGATCTTGCGCTAAACGCGCTGCATTACGCTTCTCTTGTCGCTCGTAAAATGCTTCTGCTTTCGCAACTTCTGCGTAATGCTCATTAATCAGGTTTTTTGATTGCTCCAACACTTGTACCGGCCCAGGAAATTTTCCAAGGGAGGTATCAATGTTTTGCGCGACCACGTTCCAAAGCGCTAAAAACAGCGTCAAACCAAGCAAGGGCAATGCAAGCGCGGTAGACCATTGTTTCAGTTTATCTGCAGTCAGCATTTTGATGCCATTTGAGGGCATTACAGCCTGTTTAAACATAGTACTCATCTCCAGACCGGTCACTAGCACTAAGTTACTAGTGACCGATACTCTTTTCTAAATTTGGTCTTTCGATTTCAACCCGATCGGGAAGTTCTCCAGATATGCATTGGGCTTCGTGCCATCGTAAGTCTGGCCATCAATAAACTCTGACTGCGGCGGTTTAAAGCCGGTTTCAGACGCAAACTCAGGGAAGTCAGACGCCTTGGCCTTACCTTCAGCGATCAGTGCCTTAGCCGCGACAGCATAAATGTCAGGTCGATAAACCTTCTTTGCGGTTTCCATATACCAGTCATCCGACTTGTGCTCAGAAATCTGGCCCCAACGACGCATCTGCGTGAGATACCAAATA
>NZ_LWFU01000556.1:0-4801 GCF_001635135.1 Oleiphilus sp. HI0080 | reverse complement strand
TGCCGCACTCGGTCACAATCGCGCACCAGCCTGCACCAGCATTAAATCCAGCTCATGAAACTGGTTCTCTCGCGCAATACTCAATGCCGTTTCTCCGGATTGCGCGATAAAATTCACATCCGCGCCGGCTTCAAGCATGGGCTTAACGATCAGCATATTATTGTCAGCGACTAACTTCATCAGCAGAGACGCTCCATCAGGATAAACATCAACCTCTGCGCCTGCATCCAACAATATATTGGCTGTGGTAAGGTGCCCATTCAAAGATGCCTCGGCCAACGCACTCCAGCCGCGCGTATCGATGTAGTTTAAATCTTGGCCTTGTTGAATAAATGCAATGACCTGCTCATTCATACCCTTGCGACTAGCCAGCATTAGCAAGCTGGCTTGTTCAGGCTGAAGCGCCCAGTTTGGCGTTGCTCCGGCGCGCAATAAAATGCGGACAAATCGACCGCGCCCTTGAGACAATGCAATACGCAAGGGCGTATCCCCTTGGAAAACCGCATTGACCGAATCTCCCGCTAGGAGACTTGAGCGCAAAAGCTCCTCGCTGCCACTTTCAACAGCCTTCATCAGCGATGATGGGCTATCGAGCGTTTGCTTAGAGGTATTGATGCGAAAATCCGGCGGGACTTGTTGGTCATTCGAGGCGCATCCTGCTACCCACAACAACACACTTAATAGTATGATTAGGCGATTCATATTCCTGCACACAAACTGCGTTTTCCATAAACGCTAAGTGTGTTTGCTCAGCTACGAAAATACAAGCAAACAACTCGGCAATATAGCCGACAAGAATAGCCCAGAAGAATACCCGGTCATTTATGCCAAGCCTCACTCTGACAGCAGAACAGCGCGCCATCGTCGATGCCCCAGTCGGACATTATGTGATTCGCGCCGTCGCCGGAAGCGGAAAAACCACAACTCTCGCTTATCGCATTCAACATCTGCTTCAACAAGGGCTTGAGCCTCGCCGAGTTCTGGTGCTTATGTTCAACAAAAGCGCACAATTGGATTTTCAAAGCAAACTCCAAAAATTGGTGGGCGGTTCAAGCGCAGTTCCGGAAGTCCGAACATTTCATGCCATGGGTTTTCGACTTTACCAACGCTTCATTTCAATTGGCGCTCTACCCGCGTATCAAGGCTCTATCCTGAGCGAGCGAGAGCAGCAGTTTCATCTCCTTCAGCTTGTGCCGCAAGTGCTGAGTCCAGAACAGCACACGGAATTCAAACGCTATAAAAAAGAGTATTTAGATGTTGCCGCTCGTTTCATTGATCAATGTAAAAGCCAACTTGATGACCCGGCGAGTTTTTTCCGATCAAGTAATTTGGACAAAAAGTTTTCTTTCCTGCCCATTCTGTTTGAGCGCTTTGAAGAATGGCGCCATGACCATCGACGCATTAGCTATGCCGACATGCTGTACGATCCTGTCCGTGCGCTACTGGCCGATCCAGAGCTGAGACAACAGGTCGAAAACAAAATGGATGTGATTCTGGTCGACGAATATCAAGATACCAATGATATTCAGCATGCCTTGCTAACCTTGATCGCAGGACGTCGCGCTCAAGTAACCATTGTTGGCGACCCAGACCAAACCATCTACGAGTTTCGCGGGGCTAAGCCGCAATACATGCTGACAGGCTTTGCACAGGAATTTCAAGATACCGAAGCGCTTAACCTAAGCACAAGCTTTCGCTACGGCCATCAGGTGGCCCTATTAGCGAATCAATTGATCTCCCACAGCCCATACCATGAAGACGCATTGTGCATCCCAAGCGAAACAAACCCGGACACACAGGTCGAAATCTGTGAAAGCAATGATGAGCTGAACAGCCTGACGAAGCGACTCGCCAAACACTCCGAACAGGCATTGCAAAATACCGCGATTTTAGTGCGCTACTGGAGCCAAGCTGCACCAATCGAGTTAGCCTTACTGCGCGCGAATGTGCCTTATACGCTACAAGGGCATCGCGGCATTTTTGGGTCTGACGAGATGTCTTGCCTGCGTACAGTCTTACAATTGGCGTCCGGCGACTTCAAGCTGCTTACAGAAGAACAACGCTTAGCGAGCCTGATGCAACTCGGCCGCTTCCCACATCTAGGTATTAATGAGCGACAAATGCATGATGTCATGCAATCACTGGCGCACTGCAACAGCCGGTGGGGAAACCATTTACTTAGCTTGATTCCAGAGCAGCTTTCACGATACCAGAAGCTAAAGCTAGAGCGTTTTGCCAAAGCACTCTCCGCAGTTGAGAACAACGCCAACGCACCTCGAAAGGTATTTGCACACTACGTTTCCGAGACCAAACTCTATGAAGAGCTAAAAAGCAGCGGCTTGAGTGAAGACGCCAGTAACGAGCAAATAAGAACGATCAAAGGTCTAGTCGAGTTCATGTCGCAAGACAAAGCGGAAAGCGCATCCGCGCTGCTGCAAAATCTTGCAGAGCTAGAAGCAAGAACGCAGTCTCGCAATCAAAACATCGCAAGCGCAGGCCTGCAACTTACTAGCATCCATCGTGCAAAGGGGCTTGAGTGGGACAACGTGATTTTACCGGGCCTCTCGGAAACCAACTTCTTCGCACAGCAGGGTAAAAATGATGTGGATATTGCGAGTGAGCGTCGCCTGATTTACGTAGCTATGACACGAGCGCAAGAAAGGTTACTCATGTTTTGCCCGCCAGAGAGCAGCAAAGACCGTCTCCGTTTTCTCGATGAAATGGCTGCAAATGCGTCACTTGATATGGCCAAAGCCATTAAACAAGGGCAATCCAACATCAATCTGAATGACGCACCCAGCGCAATTAGCCAGCGTTACGCTGCGCATTTTGAGTTAGATCTGAACTGGGATAAAAACCGAAGCCAAGTACGCACTAGCCAAACGGCTCACTGGACGGCAAACAACGTTGTGCACAAATTGCTGGGTAAAGGTCGAGTTGTAAAAGAAGAAGGCGATACGTTTACTGTTGAGTTTGATGATCATCAACGGCGTGTATTTTCCAAGCGCTATGCAGACCAGGTATTTGAGCCTGCCTAACGAAATCTAACCGAGCGGCTGTTGGTGAACAATAAAGTTACTAACAAATGGTTCCATAAGGTACTGATTTTTACTCGACCGGATTTTGTCACGACTAAATATAGTTGTTAACAAAATTGATGCCTAATGAAGTCAGCTACCACACCAAAGCAGACCTTCCGAAAGACGAAAGCCTTCATCTGAAATGTGAGATAAGCGGACATATTAGGCAATTGGGTCAATCTATCTTCTATCGACTGGGGCTCAGGTGTCGGTGTAAATAATGCACATGAACTTAGAAAAACCGAAATTGAAATAATTGTGATGGAGAATATCCATCGGGGTATGTAGGTCATAGGAGCATTTCTGGCTTAGTTACTTGCTTGATATTGCTATTGAGTTTTTTTTCAAGTGATCACGATCCAAGCGTATGACTTTACGATGACATCAGTGGTATGGTTTCGAAATACCACAGCAAATATAGGTTCTGCATGAGCTTTAAGAAGATCATTATTTCAGAATTTGGTGGCCCCGAGGTTTTGAAACTCGTGATGCAGGCCTCGCTACCGGAACCATCCCCCCAGCAAGTGCGCATAAAAGTGCTCACCGCAGGCGCTGCTTTTACCGACACGATGATCCGCAAGGGACAATATCCTGACGTGAAAGATCAACCTCCATTTACTCCGGGCTATGATCTCGTGGGTCGAGTAGACAAAATAGGACCCGAGGCGTCGGGATTTGCGCTCGGTGATCTTGTCGCTGACTTAACGGTTATTGGTGCCTATGCAGAATATATTTGTCTTGACGCGGATAAGCTTACCTTGGTGCCTGAAGGCTGCCAACCCAACGAAGCGGTAAGCTTAATCCTTTCCTACATTACCGCCTATCAAATGCTGCATCGAATTGCCAAGGTCCAAAAGAGACAATCAATATTGATTCATGGAGCCGGCGGCGCGGTTGGCACGGCCATGCTGCAACTCGCTAAACAACTCGGCGCTAAGGTCTATGGCTCAGGATCAAAATCAAAACATTCACTTATCGAATCACTCGGTGCAATACCTGTCGACTACAACAACACAAGTTGGCCCGAACAGGTTATTCAAAATAATTCTGGCGGTTTGGATGCAGTCTTTGACCCCATCGGTGGAGAGAGTTTTAAAAGATCATTTAGTGTCCTTCGAAAAGGCGGAACGATTGTAGGCTATGGTTTCTACAACGCTGTTTCAGGAAAAGGTGGCAGCATCGCTAAAGATTTCCTTACTATAAAACTGTGGAATTTGCTGCCAAATGGTAAGCATAGCCATTTCTATTCCATAGCTGATCTAAGAAAAAAACATCCGGACTGGTTTAAAAAAGATCTCACTACACTTTTTCAAATGCTGAAAGATAAGAAAATTGAACCTGTGATCGGTGCTGTACTGAGCTTGGATGAAGCCGCTAAAGCCCATGAACTGATTGAAAAAGCGGAGATGAAAGGAAAGATCGTGTTAAAAATAAGTGAATAGGTCAACGACTCATCAAAATTAAGTCTGCTTATCACCAACAACAGTTGTGATTTTTCAATGACCGCCATGTCTGCTTTTTGGTGGCAGCTGATGGGGAGGCATACCGAATTTATAGTCCGCGTTTCACCATTCAGTAACATGATGCCACAGTATCTATATTATAATTTTACGCATTCTGGTGTATTATTGCATCATAACTGCACCGATCTATAGGTATCATTATGACAAGGCAAAGCATTACCCTAACGGAACAAAATGACACATGGCTCAGAAATCATG
>NZ_LWFU01000555.1:0-4513 GCF_001635135.1 Oleiphilus sp. HI0080 | reverse complement strand
TAAATACAATCCTGGTATTACATAAGTGTCAATATTGTGCAAAACGCGACTAAATCAGCGCGATCTTGGAGCATAAATACAGCCGGTGATGATGGATGCGATGCTTTACAAGTATGTTACACAATCCATGCCGCTTTATAACTAGCTTTGCATAATTGCAGACACAAAATTGGACAATTCTTAGGTGTGGCCATCTGAACACAAAAAAAACCGAATGGTCGTGTGTACGCCCGATTCGGTTTCTTGAGTTATGGAAGCTAGGCTAACCGCATTTACTATCACCGCAATTTAAGCAGGTAGCACATCCATCCATAATAATGACTGCTTTCGTGCTGCACTTTTTGCAGAGTTGCGCAGTGTCAGGGAAGGGATTGCTGTCGGCCGACTCTTCGGTCTTCGCTTCTACAGCGCTTTTTGACACCTCTTCAAATTGAGCGCGCTTCTCCGCAAGAATTTGCTTCGTGCTGTCGCTCATGTCCTCGTGCTCAATCAAGCCGATGCTCTTCATGTGCTTTTCAATTACTGCACCGATCTCAGCCACTAAAGAGGGCATGAATACGCCGCCTTTTTTATAATAGCCGCCGTTCGGGTCATAGACTGAAGAAAGCTCTTCAACTAAGAAGGTGATGTCACCGCCTTTTCTGAAGACTGCAGAAATAACGCGCGTTAAAGCGATGACCCATTGAAAGTGCTCCATTGATTTTGAATTAATGAAGACCTCGTAAGGGCGGCGCACTTCATGATCAGTGTCTTCATTCAAAATGATGTCGTTGATCGTAATATAAAGTGCATGATCAGAAACCGGAGTCTTTACCTTGTAGGTGGAACCAAGGAGGAAATCTGGACGCCCAATCGACTCGTTCATCTCAACTGGCTTAGGTTGCGCCTCTATAGCAGCTTCTGCCGCTGCAGCTGCAACTTGTGCCTCGGTATGAACTTGATAACCGACTATTTTTTTCTCAATTTTTATTGCCATTGTCTTATTCCTTATTGAGTGGTTGGGCGCTCGGCCCAACAAGCCCATCAATATTTACCGTAGGTGCCTTCTTTAAGTGCGTCGAAGAGGTTTGCAGCGGTGTGAAGCTCGCCGTCATACTCAATCTCTTCATTTCCTTTCACTTTTACGGTTGTGCCGTCTTCGAGCGTGAACTCATAAAGCGTGTTCTCTAGGTCTTTCTCTTTGACCAACACGCCTTGGAACGCTTCGGGGTTGAAACGGAATGTTGTACAGCCTTTAAGACCTTGCTCATAGGCATACATGTAAATGTCCTTGAATTCTTCATATGGGAATTCGGTAGGAACATTCGCCGTTTTAGAAATCGATGAGTCAACCCACTTTTGTGCCGCAGCTTGAATATCAACATGCTGCTTCGGCGTTACGTCGTCGGCAGCGATAAAGTAGTCAGGCAGCGCTTTCTCGTGGTCCTCACTGAAAGGCATGGCATTCGGGTTAATGTAATGCCGGTACGCCAAAAGCTCGTAGGAGAAAACATCAACTTTCTCTTTCGTTTTCTTGCCTTCTCTAATCACGTTACGAGCATAGTGGTGCGCGAAACTAGGCTCAATACCGTTACTGGCGTTATTTGCAAGAGATAGTGAAATCGTTCCTGTTGGAGCGATTGACGTGTGGTGTGTAAAGCGCGCGCCTTGCTCCGCAAGTGCCGCTACCAATTCTGGCTCGTAATCTGCTATTCGTTGCATGTAACGGCTGTATTTGGCGTGCAATACCTTACCTTTGATTGTGTCACCAAGAGAGTAACCGTCGGCTTTCAACTCTGGGCGTTCTGCAAGCATTTCGGCGTTGATGGTAAAGTCTTCTTCCATAATGGGGGCGGGACCTTTCTCTTTGCTAAGCTCAAGACCCTGTCTCCAGCCTTCAATCGCCATTTCACGATTTACTTTCTCTGTGAACTCGACCGACTCTTTAGAGCCATAAGGCATTTTCATCATGGTTAGGGTCGATCCTAAACCAAGGATGCCCATGCCATGCCGACGTTTAAAGTTTATCTCGTTGCGCTGGCCCATTAACGGTAAACCGTTAATCTCAACTACGTTATCGAGCATTCGCGTGAAAATCGCGACCGCCTTGCGGTATTCTTTGAAGTTAAAAGACGCTTTGTCACTGAACGGTTTTTCGACAAATGCAGTTAGATTTACAGAACCGAGCAAGCAGCTCCCGTAAGGTGGGAGCGGTTGTTCTCCACATGGATTTGTAGCGCGGATATTCTCGCAAAACCAGTTGTTGTTCATTTCATTCACTTTATCGATCAAGATAAAGCCGGGTTCTGCAAAGTCATAAGTAGAACTCATGATTGCGTCCCAAATAGAGCGTGCTTTTATGGTGTTATAAATTCGGCAGCCAATCAAGCCATCTTGATTCGCTACGTAGCCAGACTTTACAGGAAATGAACGGAATACAAATTGGTCGGTGTCGCTAAGATCCAAATTCTCCTCTGCGACCTCTTCTGCGGTAACCGGAAACGAAAGTTTCCAGTCACCATCGTTTTTAACAGCTTGAATAAAATCTTCTGTGATCAACAGTGAAAGGTTGAACTGACGCAGCCGTCCGTCTTCACGCTTGGCCTGAATGAAGTCGAGAACGTCAGGATGATGCACATCGAATGTCGCCATTTGTGCGCCACGACGACCGCCCGCAGAGGACACTGTGAAACACATCTTGTCGAAGATATCCATAAACGAAAGCGGACCCGACGTTGTTGCGCCTGCGCCGGCCACATAGGCGCCCTTCGGTCTGAGAGTGGAGAACTCATAACCGATACCACAGCCTGCTTTGAGTGTTAGACCTGCTTCATGATTCTTGAGAAGTATGTCATCCATTGAATCATAAACGGTGCCAGAGACTGTACAGTTGATTGTCGAAGTCGCTGGTTTGTGTTCACCGGCTCCAGCGTTCGACATAATACGTCCAGCAGGGATAACGCCATGCTCTAAAGCCCATTTGAAATCCGCATACACCAGCTCTTGCTTCTCTTCCGGCTCTACGGAAGAGAGGGCGCGAGCAACGCGCTCATAAGTCTCAGCAATTGTCTTATCAACAGCTTCGCCAGACTTTGTTTTAAGTTGGTATTTTGTATGCCAAATATCTACTGATGCGTCTTGCATCGGCAGTGGAGATATAAGCGGTTCGACCTTAGCGTTCATTTGCAACCTCGTGGACCAAAGATTAGAGGAGGCCTTCCTTAGCCAGCCCTTTGTTATAAGCGATTAATTGGTCGCCTTGCCTTGGCAACCCCTATATTTAGTGGTGTCGAAGTTTATGGGAAGACACTCCGATCACCATGGCTGGCGTTATTTATGCGCATTGCTTTTTATGCGCCAACCTAAACAACTACTCTACTATTCGCCCTGCAGATCTGCGTGATATCGAGACATCTGCTCTTGTCTATATGTAGAGGCTAGTGCGCATATTGGCGGTCTAATCACTACATGTAGGGCGATTTCGGGAAAGTATAACAGTATATAGTGGTATGTGAAGTTTAATATTTGCTGTTTTTATTACTTTATTCTTAGGAAAGGTATTGACAAAAAAACGCTTTTTTCGATGCACAAAATAAGAGCACAACTTAACCGCTTTTAGCGAAGGCACCCAAAATGTGCAAGATCTTATCTTCAATAAGTGGAACTATATGTAGTGTGCGCGGTTTAAGGTAAGTGTTACTAACTGAATTGTGTTTTTGCGTTATTTTTCTACTTAAATTCACTATCAGCTGTATAATGTGCGCGCCAAAAAAATGCGCTGGATTTACGTTCCGGTTAGCCGAAAAAGGAAATAAATATGTCAAATATTACCGTTTGTGCAATGTATCGTTTTGTCGACCTGCCAAATTACGAGTCGCTCCAAGCGCCTCTTTTACAGAAAATGAAGGAGCTAGACGTCCGTGGAACTCTGTTGCTTGCCAGCGAGGGTATCAACGGTACAGTTTCTGGTACCAATGCGTCCATCCAAGCCTTACTAAAATGGCTGCGGGAAATTCCCGAATTCGCAGAGATAGACTACAAGCTCTCGTTCGATGAAGAACAGCCCTTTTACCGCACCAAGGTGAAGCTCAAAAAAGAGATCGTCACAATGGGCGTACAAGGTATTGACCCAAAGCGTGTGGTTGGAACTTACGTTAAGCCGAAAGACTGGAATGCCTTAATTTCTGACCCTGACGTTCTGCTTATCGATACACGCAACGATTATGAGTACGAAATAGGTACCTTTGATGGCGCCATCAATCCGGTTACGGATACGTTTCGAGAGTTTCCGAAGTACGTTGAGGAGAATCTCGACCCTAATACGCACAAAAAGGTCGCGATGTTTTGTACAGGAGGCATTCGTTGCGAAAAGTCGACTGCGTTTTTAAAAGAAAAAGGCTTTGACGAGGTTTACCATCTTGAAGGCGGCATCCTGAAGTACCTTGAAGAGGTGCCTGAAGAAGAAACTATGTGGAAGGGTGATTGCTTCGTGTTTGATAATCGGGTCGCGGTTAACCACAAGCTCGAGAAAAGC
>NZ_LWFU01000554.1:0-11377 GCF_001635135.1 Oleiphilus sp. HI0080 | reverse complement strand
CAGCGAACTAAAGCGCCTCGCTTATCGGCAAACCTGGGATTCCGCCTTTCTTGAATATCTCAAAACGCTCGAGAAAACCAAGCCAGTCGTTGTTTGCGGTGACTTGAACGTTGCGCACAAAGATCTAGATCTTGCTCGCCCTAAGCCTAATTACAACAAGAGCGCAGGCTATATGCAGGAAGAAATTGATGGCATGGATAATTATCATGCGGCGGGCTTTGTTGATAGTTTCAGGGCGCTAAACCCAGAGTTGGGCGAGAAATACACATGGTGGAGCTACAGGGCTGGCGCACGTCAACGCAATATTGGGTGGAGGATTGATTACTTTCTCGTTTCTGAAGTCTTACAGGGCAATATCAAAAGCGTAGATATTTTTGATCAAATCATGGGCTCTGACCACTGCCCAGTTTTGTTAGAAATTTAGAAGCGTACAAGGCGTCGCTTCGTCATTCGTTGGTCAAGCCGAAGGATGGCGAAGGTTGAAGGTTGAAGGTGCATGATGACCTAAGTGGCCGAACCGTGAAAAAAGGCGACTATCGTGCCTTTTTCTCAAACTCTTTGTCTTATGACGATCAGAATCACTAATCTAACCCAAGCTTCTTCAAGCGATACCGCATCGAGCGAAAACTCATACCTAGCATTTTAGCGGCTGCCGTTCTGTTCCATTTTGTTTGCTGCAACGCACTCTCAATTTCTCGACGCTCTATGTCTTCGAGAAAGGCCTCCAAGGGCATGCCTTCTGGACGAACCAATGCAGGCGCTCCGCTTTCAGGTATAGGGTCAGTGCTGTTGGCTTCCTCAATTCGATGCGTCTTTGTGGGTGCGATCTTTGGCGCGTCCTCGAGTTGCAAATCGGCCTCACGAATCACCTCATCTTCGCAAAGCGTAAATGCCCGTTCGATAATATTCTCAAGTTCACGCACATTGCCGGGAAAACTGTATGAAGTTAAAGCCTGCATTGCGGCCGAATCTATGCGTGCGCCATCGACATCACACTCTTGCGCGACCTGATTTAAAAAACGCTCTGCGAGAATCGGTATGTCGGTTTGCCTTTCTCTTAGACTTGGGACTTGCAGGTTGATCACGTTAATTCGGTAAAACAAATCCTGACGAAACTCACCCGCATCAACCAAGGCTTGCAGATCTTTGTGCGTTGCACTGAGAATACGTACATCAACACGCTCCTCACTTTCCGCACCCACGGCCCTCACCGCCTTCTCCTGAATGGCCCGCAATAACTTAACTTGCATATCTATAGGCAGGTCAGCCACTTCATCTAAAAACAAGGTACCGCCATCCGCGGCTTTGAACAGACCGTCTTTATCCTGATGCGCACCGCTAAAACTACCTTTACGATGACCAAAGAATTCACTCTCCATGAGCTCTGAGGGAATCGCGCCACAGTTAACGGGAATAAACGGTCCGGATGCGCGCGCGCCGTTACCGTGAATAGCACGAGCGACAAGCTCCTTACCGCTGCCCGATTCCCCGCTTATGTAGATTGGAGCCTGACTCCGGCTGAGCTTTTAACCTGTGTACTTAGCTTCTTCAGCGCAGGGCTTTCGCCAAAAAGAATGACCTGATCCTCTGTCTCATTTGGAATCGCGACCTGACTACTTTCCTGAAGACGCAGCGCGCTACTCACCAGGTTTCGAAGCTGAGCAAGGTCAACGGGCTTAGAGATAAAATCAAAGGCTCCTGCCTTCAACGCTTCAATGGCTGTTTCAATGCTGCCATAGGCGGTGATCATTGCCACAGGCGTATCGCTGAACTGCGTTTGCATCATGCGAACAAAATCAATTCCATTGCCGTCAGGCAAATTCATATCTGTTAAGCAAAGAGAGAAGTCTTCCGTTTGTAAGAGCTCTTCGGCATCACTCAAACACTCGGCACTGCGGGTATCCAGCCCCATTCGCATGAGGGTGATCTGAAGCAATTCGCGAATATCCGGCTCATCATCAATGATCAAAATGCGTTGTATTGCCATATCTTTCAATCTGCCCTCTTTCCTATTTGTTAAGCACTATCTGTAACTGTTCCAACTCTACGTTAGACGATACGATTATGGTGCGCAAAGGTCACTCTGAAGCACGAGCCACCGCCTTCTCGTGGCAAGTAATTCAGATTAGCCTGATTTGCCTCACAAAGCTCTCGCGAAATATATAAGCCTAACCCAGTACCCGAACTCTCTGTGGTAAAGAAAGGTTCAAATAAATGTTTCTGATCATCCTTCGAGACACCCTCACCCCGATCAAGCACCTCGATCATGGACTGCCCTGTATCCCGTTTAGTCGATAATCGTATTTCAATCTCCGACTCTGGATCGACCTTCGCGCCATGATAGAGCGCATTGCCTATAAGATTCGTCAGCACCTGCTCTAGTTGCGACGAGTCAAAACGAGCACGAGCATCGTCATCCTCTGTAATGAAGAATACTCTCTGATATGACGCATCTTGCTCTTTGAGCTGAGCAATGATTTTGGCTAGCCATGGCTTCAACTCAATCTCGCGCACATCAGGTTTGCCTCTCCGGCTTAGTGTTAATGTATTCTCGATGATGCCATTTACTCGTGCACAATGGCGCTGAATAATATCGGTCATCTTCCGATCAGCGGGCACCAAATTCTCAGATTCAACGAGTAGTTGCGTGGCATGACTGATGGCCCCAAGTGGGTTACGCACTTCATGCGCAATACTGGCGGTTAGTCGACCCAGCGATGCAAGCTTGAGTTGTTGCGCGCGTTGAGTGACAAGGCGCGTATCTTCCAAAAAAATCAGCGTATGTTCTTTGTCTGCATCTTCCATTCTGGAGAAGTTAGCCTGAACCATGGGCAAATCCGCTGTCACTTGAAATGGCTTGCTTCGAATGGAGGGTAAGTCTCGCCAGGCCCTGATTCGCTGTTCGAGCGCTTTCGGAACTGCTTTACCCTCACGCATGCCAATCAGATCGGCGCAGGCCTGATTGAAGACCAGTACGTCGAGCTGAGCATCGCAGACGATAATCCCTGTGCGCATACTCTGAATGATTTGATGGTTTAGCGCCTGCAACTCAGCAATGTTTTGCTGCTGCTCTTCCGCGAGCCGCTCACTTTGGGATATCCGTCGAGCGAGGTTTTGCAGAATAAACGCCGCTGCAAAGTAGATTGCACCCGCCACACCCGCACGTGCAACATCCCCCGTTACACTGACGCCTTCGATCATACGATCAAACTCAAGCGATAGAGATAGCAACGAGGCGACCGCTGCAAGGGCGTAGGCAGGTGCACCGCGCAGCATGATGTTTGACGCAGCGACAGAAATGATAACCAAGTTACTTAAACCGCCCGTAATCCCCTCACCGGCATAGAACAGCGCATGCAAAAAACCTATATCGATCAGGCACGAAAAAAATACCTGATTACTTTTTGCCTCAAACCGAAAGCGATAGGCGAGTAACGAAAGAAGCGAAACAACAAAATAACTCGCGGCTAGACTTTGGAATACCGTTAAGTCACGAAAGTCACTGACCGCGAACTTGTTGGAAAATGTCATTCCAATTAGTAAGGCGCCGATCACCACACGGTAGAGGTTGAAATAGTTAAATAGCGAGATAGGCATGAATCAATATTCGCCAGAAGGGTAAAGGGTTAACTTTCAGTATAATCAATGATTTTAAGTTATAACGCCCTTACTCGAATTAATTCTTAAAAGAAGGTCTTGAAAATATTGTGTCGATATCAAGCAAACTCGTCCGTCGCTCAAACTATACCGCCTGAAAATGCCTCCGGTGATCGATGGCGAATAACAAAAGTCGCACTATAGTTTAAGAGTAACTTTCGAGAAAATTAGGATTAATGCTCCGGCGCAATATGACAAACTCAGCCTTCAAACAACAGGGATTTACACTTATCGAATTGGTTGTGGTCATTGTGCTCTTAGGGGTATTGGCTGCCTTCGCCTTACCAAAGTTTTCAGACCTATCTAACGAGGCGTATATCGCTCAAGCAAAAGGCATTGCCGGAAGCTTTCAAGCCGGCGTCAAAATTGTTCAGTCTGTGCATTTTTCACAAGGGCTAACTGGGCGGCGTGTCCAAAACTTATCGGGCTATGATGATGGCACGGTTGACGTCAACGAACAGGGTTTTCCCATCGGCACGGATAAAGGCAACGGCAACAGTAACATCGGTCGTGGTAATAACGGGTGCGCAGCAGTTTGGGTTGCCGTACTGAGTGATGGTGCGCCAAGTGTGGCCAACGGCAACAACAACCAGGACTATCGCTCCTTTCGCCATGACAGCAATCGGTCTTGTAGTTACGCGCTCAGAAGCAATGACGATACCGCCGGCAGAACCCAGTCACAAATTGTCATTCGCTACAATTCGTCAACAGGTTTAGTCGATGTCTGCGGTCAGAGCAGCCAATTGCCCAACTGCTAAACCTCGCTGCACTAAGCTGTTTAGATTAAACAGACTACCGCAAGCAAGGCAAACAAGCTCAGTAAGTAACATTTTGGTGTAGAAGATGTTTTACGAATATACATCAAGCATTTGATAATGCGTCATCGGCATAGTTATCTTCATTCACATCGTTCCGTATGAAACAGATTGCTGGATCAAGGTAATGTACTGAACAAAAGTTCTTAGACTTTTATCGCCTATTCTTCCTCATAATAGGATTCGGCAAGACCAAAGATCCATGAGGATCAATTTTCAACTCAGCACATCCTCTTAGCACCAATAACTCAAAGAATGTACGCCCTCCAAAGGCTGAATGTCGAGTGGCTTGAGAAGTGTTACTCAAACTTGCGTTTTTTTTGCATCAGAGCCGGAATCAGTGCTCGTATCAGTGCTCGTATCAGACCATAGCAAACGCACCAGTATTGCCATCACGACAATGGAAAACAGCAAGCGTCCTAGCAAAACGGGCACCCAATGCGCGCCGAGCAACAGCACTAGCAAGGTATCCTCTATCAGACTGTGGCAAAGCCCTAAGAAGCAGGCCACGATCTTCATATCACGCGAGCTAATGGTGCCTTTTTCGGCAGCATCAATCAGCAAACCGGCTCCAAAGCTCAAGCCAAGCATCAGCCCAACGATGGTCACCTGACTGGCCTCTTTATCGACCCGCAACAGGCGCGTTAAAGGCAGCAAGAGAATGTTTAACACTTTGTCGAAACCAATCAGGGTCAAAAATCTAAGGAACGCCATTAGAGAAGCAAGGATCACCAGAATCCCGATCAACATCTCGAGTTGTGATAAGAGCCAAGCAGTGAGGCTGTCACCTGAAGGCGTGGGCGACCATAAAACAACGCTGGGTTGAGTCTCCAAATCGCTGAATTGCATTGCCAAATGCACAAACAAAGCGAACACATAGCTTCCGACAATACGCAAGAGTATGGTGACTCGCCAACGAACACCTAAGGCTTTGGCGACGGCGCCTTCAATCGGAAGTGCGTGAGCAACCAAGACGAGCATCGACATGACACTGATCTGAGCGACCGAGTAGCTTGCCCCATCTGACAGCTGGTAGAACACCACCATTGCGCCATAGATATTCGTCAGAATGCTTGCGGCCCAGACCAGACCAAATTCACTTGGGAGCCCTAACACGCCCATCAATGGAGAGAGAAGCATGGCTAAAAACTCGGTCGCGCCGAGCTCGTCAAGAAGTTTGACGATCACCACTGCGGGCACCATAATCTTCAGAAGAATCCAGTACGATCGACCAACGTCTTTTGCAAACGCCTTCAGGGCCTGCTGAGAGAACGCGCGTTTTATCCCGTCATTCATACGTTTTCCAAAACAGTTTAGGAGCTGGAGTAACGAGTACTTTTTATTCCAGCCTCATGTATTCAATGGAGTAGCATAGCTTTGGAGCTGCCAAGCGTCACCGTTTTATCTTTATTCATTCCAACCTTTTTCATGGTATCCATCACGCCCGGCATGTGTATGACTTTGGCGATGACGCTTGGTATGCGTTTTGGTTTACGTTCCGTGGCTTGGATGATGATTGGCGAGCTCAGCGGTGTTGGCCTCGTGGCAACGCTAAGCGCCATCGGAGTCGCGGCAATACTGTTAACAACGCCTTCTCTGTTTCTGGCTCTCAAAGTTGGCGGTGGTTTGTACCTCATCTACCTCGGAATACAAATGTGGCAAGCCAAAGGCAAGATGGCGCTAACCGATGACGCAAGCCTACAGGCGAGCTTTACTCGACGACAGCTCATCGTTCAGGGCTTTATTACCGCCGTGGCCAACCCAAAAGGCTGGGCGTTTTTTGTTGCGCTGCTTCCGCCGTTTCTTGATCCTGATAAGAACCTAACTAATCAGCTAGTGGTCTTTCTGGCAATGATCTTAAGCCTTGAAGCCTTGTGTCTATTGATCTATGGAACGGGTGGAAAAAGCTTAGGACGTTTTCTGAGTGAGGCCCATCATCAACGCACTTTAAATCGTTGCTCAGGAAGCTTGCTCGCCGGTGTCGGTATTTGGCTAATGCTGAGCTAAACCTAAATTAGGCAGTTAACGACGCGCTTGAGGCAAGCTCACATTGAAGCGCATTGCGATAAAGCGACTCACTGTGGCAGCAATAGCAGACAAGGCGATGCAATAGGTTTGTGGAACGCCCTCATAGTGTAAAACCATGTACATCACGCCGCCAATAATGGCCGCTGACGCATAGAAATCTGCACGCAAAATCATCGGAATTTCCCGTACAAGCAGATCACGAATCACACCACCGCCTGTAGCCGTGAGTATGCTCATTAAGACAACACCAACCCAGCCTAGTTGGTGATATACCGCTGTTGCAGCGCCAATTGCAGCAAACACCCCAAGCCCGATTGCATCTGCAACCCGAACATAGTCCATATGCCGCTCAACCCGATTGGCAAAGAAAAAGGCAACAAGCCCTGCGGCCATTGCCGTAAAGAAATACGTTTCGTTAGTAAAGGCAGCCGGTGGATGAACACCTAAAATCGCATCACGCATGATCCCGCCACCAAGGCTTGTGGCAAGTGCAAGTACGAGAATACCAAGTAAATCTAGGTGATATTTTGCGCCATCAAAGCCACCTGACAACGCGAAAACAAAGACCCCAAATAAATCGAAGTACAGCAACCATTCCATTAGGGATTAATCAGCCTTATTGAGCCAAGTCATATATTCGGAAACACCCTCAGCAACCGTTTTAAAAGGCTGATCATAGCCCGAGGCGCGCAAGGCACTCATATCCGCTTGAGTAAAGCTTTGATAGCGGCCCTTTAAATGATCAGGGAATGGAATGTATTCGACCTTGCCCTTACCATGAAATTCAATCACCGCATCTGCAACAGCCTGAAACGGCTCGGCAGCTCCAGTGCCCAGATTATAAATGCCTGATGTCGCCTTGTTCTGCCAGCACCAAAGATTCACATTCGCCACGTCACCAACGTAAACAAAATCACGCGTTTGCCCGCCATTCGGATAGCCATCATAACCCTCAAATAACTTCGGGTTCTCGCCCGCTTTGATTTGTGTATTCAAGTGGTAGGCCACACTCGACATGGAACCTTTGTGCTGCTCTCGCGGACCATACACATTGAAATAGCGAAACCCGACTACTTGTGACTCAGCTTTCGGCAAGAGACGACGTACATACTGATCAAACTGAAACTTCGAGTAACCATAAACGTTTAGTGGCTTCTCATGCGCACGCTCTTCCTTAAAAACGTCAGAGCCACCGTATACAGCAGCGGACGATGCATAGAGAAAGGGGATTTTCTTATCTAGGCAGTACTCCAACAACTCGACAGAGTATTGGTAGTTATTCTGCATCATGAACTTGCCGTCCCACTCAGTGGTCGAACTACACGCCCCTTCATGGAAGACCGCTTCGATTTCTCCAAACGGCGCTCCGGCGTCGAGCATACCGAGAAAATCGTCTTTATCGAGGTAGTCCGCGATCTCAAGATCAACAAGATTGACGAACTTCGTTCCATCCGTTAAGTCATCCACAACGATGATGTCTTTATAGCCCTGCTGATTTAAAGCATGAACGATGTTGCTACCAATAAAACCGGCACCACCAGTAACGATAATCATAAAGCGATCCTAATCTTTTCTGTTGCACGACAATTGAGCGCAATTATAGGTACTGATGACCAACAAATACACTTTAGTTGCATAGCAAAGGTACAATGCATGCGGAATCCACTTTGAATGAAGGTAAGACCATGCCCATCGCGATGGCAAAACATATACTGGTAAAAACGCGTGAAGAAGCCGAACGGCTCAAAAAGCAATTAAAGCTAGGCGCTTCGTTTGAGACTTTGGCTAAAAAGCATTCGACCTGCCCCTCTAAAAAGCGGGGTGGAGACTTGGGCGAGATTAAAAAAGGGCAGCTAGTAAAACCCGTCGAAAAAGTTATATTCACTCAAGCCTTGAAACAGACACACGGGCCCGTTAAAAGCCAATTCGGCTTCCATCTAATTCAAGTGTACTATCGAGACTGAGTCTTTTCTAAGACAGACCGGATAGTGCGCACAAGCGACGCACTTATCCGCACTTTCGACTTATTCCGAATCTGAACACTACCAGCCCTCGACCCCCTCCATACTAGGGAGTTTATGGGCAATGCCTTTGTGGCAGTCGATGCACGTTTTCTCACCGGTAACCAAATACTTGGAGTGCATCTTTTGGGCTCGATCGCTCTGACGAGTGAAATCCATAGAATCTGCACTGTGGCAGTTTCGACATTCTAGAGAATTGTTGCTTTTCAAGCGATGCCACTCATGCTGGGCGAGTTCAAGACGCTTTTCCAAAAATTTCTCTCGTGTATTAATTGTGCCAAAAATCTTGCCCCATACTTCTTTCGAGGCCTGCATCTTACGCGCGATTTTATCCGTCCACTCATGTGGTACGTGACAGTCAGGACACGTCGCACGAACCCCTGATCGGTTGTTGTAATGAATCGTACCCTTCAGCTCCTCATAGACGTTGTTTTCCATTTCATGGCAACCAATACAGAATTCTTCTTGGTTTGTTACTTCTAGCGCAGTATTAAAACCGCCCCAAAAAATTACGCCAGCAATGAATCCGCCAAACACCAAAAAGCCAAGCGAGTAATGGACCGCCGGACGACTCGCAACTTTAATATAGCGCTTAATTTTTGAGATCATTTTGCTCCCCCTAGCGCCTATTTAAGCAACTTATCCATATCAACAAAGTCGTTTTCAACAAGCGGCTTCGCGTCGGTTTGAACAACATGACATTGCGTGCAGAAAAAGCGTGTCGCCGAAATCGATGCTAAAGATTGATGATCTCGATCCTGATAATGCGTCACGCTTACCATCTTCGCACCAGACTCTTCAATGCGACTGCGACCATGACAAGACATGCACTTGTTCACATTGAGATTGATCTCGTAACCACCGATCTTGTGCGGAATAGTTGGCGGCTGCATCGGGTATTCGCGTTTTCTAGGTTCAGATGACTCCACGGTCACGGGCATTCGAGCAGGCTCAAACTCACCATCGATTGGCAAACCCTTGCGAAGCGTCGCAATACCATCACCACTTTCCGTCCCTTGGTCCACAGACGCATAATCAACGGCCTCTGCAGGTTGCGACACCGCATTGGTTTCCACTTTTTCCTCTGCGCAACCCACCGCAAGAACCAAAGAGGCGAGCATGATAGAACGAACATATTGTTTAAAATCACTCATATCACTACCCTCCTTATACTTTCTCAAGTTTCACAGCGCATTTTTTGAAATCGGTCTGTTTAGACAATGGGTCAGTCGCATCAAGCGTTAACTTGTTAATGAGCTGGCGAGCGTCAAACCACGGAACATAGACCAAACCTTTAGGAGGTTTGTTTCTCCCTCTGTCTTCAACGCGCGACAACATAGAGCCACGCCGACTCGACACTTTAACCTGGTCACCACGACGTAAACCCAATGCTTTTGCATCATCAGGGTGGATAAATACTTGGGCATCCGGATACGCTTTATAAAGTTCAGGAACGCGTTGCGTCATCGAACCAGAATGCCAATGTTCTAGGACTCGTCCTGTTGATAACCAGAAGGGATACTCTTCATCAGGTGATTCGGCAGGCGGCTCATAAGGCAGTGCAAAAATCAGCGCCTTACCATCAGGTTTACCGTAAAATTCGAACCCTTTACCTTTGCCTACATATGGGTCAGAACCTTCTCTGAAACGCCAGAGGGTTTCTTTACCGTCTACCACCGGCCAGCGTTTACCGCGATTTGTTTTGTACTCATCATAATCGTCAAGATCATGCGCCTTGCCTCGGCCGAATCCCGCATACTCTTCAAACAGTCCTTTCTGAATATAGAATCCAAAGTGCTTGGCTTCGTCGTTGTTATATTCTTCCGACACTTCATCCAGACCAAACTTATCAACTTGTCCGTTCGCGTACAGAACGTCGAACAATGTTTTGCCTTTATATTCCGGTTTTTTAGCGATCAGATCGGCGGGCCATACATCCTCTACCTTAAAACGCTTTGAGAATTCAACGACTTGCCACATATCAGATTTAGACTCCCCAGGCGCGTCGACGAGCTGCATCCACTGCTGCGTTCGACGCTCAGCATTGCCGTAAACACCTTCTTTTTCGACCCACATGGCAGTGGGCAAAATCAAATCGGCTGCCTGTGTTGTTACCGTGGGATACGCATCTGAAACCACGATAAAATTATCAGGATTACGATAAGCCGGATAAATCTCTTCGTTGATGTTTGGCCCGGCTTGCATATTGTTGTTTACCTGAATCCAGTACGCATTAATCTTACTGTCTTTCAGGTCTCGTACCTGCTGAACGGCGTGCGCGCCAGGCTTTTCAGGGATCGTTCCTTCAGGAAGTTTCCAAATTTTTTCGGCAATTGCGCGATGCTTAGGGTTGTTCACCACCATGTCTGCAGGTAAACGGTGCGAGAAAGTCCCTACCTCTCGCGCCGTTCCACAAGCAGAGGGCTGCCCCGTCAACGAAAACGGGCTATTCCCTGGCGTGGCGATTTTCCCAGTTAAAAGGTGAATGTTATAAATAAGCTGATTCACCCAAACACCGCGCGTATGTTGATTCGCACCCATTGTCCAAANAGACGTCACTTTCGTGTCAGGGTCGGCATACAGTTCAGCGATCTTCACAAGTGTATCTTTCGGAACGCCGGACATTGACGACGCTTTATCAAGATCGTAATCGGCAACAAAGGCCTTAAATGCTTCGAAATCAATCGGTGTCGACTTACCGCTATTTGGGTTCTTTGCCGCTTGTTGTAAAGGATGCTCCGGTCGCAGACCATATCCGATATCGGTGTCGCCTTTGACAAAGCGGGTGTGCTTATTCACGAAGTCTTTGTTTACTTTGTCATTCTGAATAATGTAATTGGCAATGTAGTTGGCAAT
>NZ_LWFU01000553.1:0-9379 GCF_001635135.1 Oleiphilus sp. HI0080 | reverse complement strand
GAAGGGTCAGGGTAAGAAATTGATGACGGCGCTTAAGCTTGCAGTAAAGTCCCTTGATGATCTCGATGCGCTTGTTCCAGTGCTTGAAAACATGGCAGTGAAACATGTTAGCTATGGTGTAAAGGTGGATGACTACACGCCTGTCGGAAATGCGCTGATTAATACACTCGCCGAGGGGCTCGGTGATGATTTTACGCCAGACTGTAAAGCCGCATGGGTTGAAGTATATAAAACCATTGCAATCGTTATGCGCTCAAAAGCCTATCCTGACTTTGACCCGAACACCTATCAAAACACCAAGCAATATGTACATTAACCAGTGATGGTGTAAGCTCATTGCGTACTCAATAACAAAAAATACAATCGCGTATGCCAACCGACATCATCGATACCATCATTGGCTGGTATCAAGAGCCCTTGTTTATTCAGTTTCCCGTCATCACTTTTGCGATCGGCATTGGCGTTTTCGTCTTGCTCGCCGCACCATGGACCTTACTCGCGTGGTTAGATCCTGAGTGGGCCAAACCTCATCGGGTGCAAAACAAAGATTTTGAAGTCAGCACGTTCTTAGGCAAAAACATCACGTTGATCGTTTTCAACTCCCTATTAGTATTCACGCTGCTTGTACTGGCCTGGCCCTTAGCTCGTCTAACTGGCATTCACGCAGGCGAAGTGCCTCACTGGACAACCTTTGTCTGGCAAATTGCTTTTTTTATCGTCTTGGATGATTTTCTGTACTACTGGATGCACCGAACGATGCATGAAAATAAGTGGCTGCTAAAGAATGTGCATTCTGTACATCATCAGGTTAGAACACCTTATGCATTGGCTGGTAACTACTTTCACTGGGTTGAGCTAGCATTAACTGCCGGCATTGCACTGATTGGCCCAATACTGCTCTCAAGCCATATTTATGTGGTGTACGCATGGTTCATATGGCGACAGATGGAAGCGGTTGACGGACATCTAGGCTACAGCTTTAAGTGGAACCCGATGCGGCTAGTGCCGTTCTATCATGGCCCGGAGTTTCATGACCGGCACCACGAAACCTACAAAGGGAACTACGCCGGGTTCTTACCGATCATTGACCGCTGGCTTAAAACCCAAAGCCCGGCGACAGCGAAAAGAAGCGCCCGTTGAAACGCCTAACTCTTAAATTTTTCGATATATGCTTGCATCTCGAAAGCAAGCTTCTCAACTGATCCCGATTCCGCGTCACTTTGCGCCGCCACATCCAAGTTCTCCATAGAAAGCGTACTGATTTCCTGGATCCGGTTGGCAACCTCCTCAGAAACGGCAAGCTGTTCAACAGCAGCTGCTGCCACAGTTGTGTTCATATCTTTTATTTCTTTGAGTTGATCATCGATGCTTTCGAGCGACTCACGCATGCGATCAACTCCTTCCACGCCCTTTTCCGCTTCTTCAACACCTTTTTTGGTCACATCTTGGGCTCTGTTAATCGCTTCATAAAGCCCTGAAACCGTCCCCTTAATTTGCTCTGTTGAGTCATGCGTTTTTTGCGCCAAAGATCGAACCTCATCCGCTACCACGGCAAAACCGCGCCCGAGCTCTCCCGCCCTAGCCGCTTCAATGGCCGCGTTTAAGGCAAGTAAGTTTGTCTGTTCTGCAATGTCATTGATCACTTCGAGAATCTGTGAAATTTCTTTACTCGCCTCAACAACCGTCATAAGTTCTAGGTCAATCGCACTGATATTTGTCGCTTGAGCACGAATCCGCTCTACTCGAACATTCATAAATTCGCAGCTTTGCTCTGATGCGTCACTCGCCTTCACGCTCACCACAGAGGTACCCTCAGCACTTCTTGATACTTCCCCCGCAGACGAAGTCATTTGGGTAACAGCACTGGCAATGACATCACTGAGATCTCTTTGGGCTTGGCTCGCGTCCACGCTTAGGCGCGTCTTCTCATGCAGCGAGGCCGCACCTGACTTAAGTCGAGAAGCGATATTCATCATGTAAGAAATCGCCATCTGGAATTCTTCAAGCAAGGTGTTCACCGCATTCGCCGCTTGCGCCACCTCATCCTTACCGCGAACATCCAATCGCTTCGTCAGGTCCGCATTCTGTATGATGTCCGAAACCTCAACCTGAAAACGCCCTAGAGACTCAAGGGGCCGAGCCAGCATCCTCACCACTACATAGGCAACTAACAACACAATCAACAAGGCCCCAAGTAAAACCTGAATCGATATGCCGACAATTTCCTCTCGCAGTCTTAGGCCTGGGGCAAAGGCCTCAGCCTCATCAATCTCGCTCATAATCACCCAATTCAAGCCCTCTATCGCAAGCGGCGCATAAGCGGAAAGTACGGGTACTTTTCTATAATCTTCAAAAATTGCGAAAGCAGACTCACCCGACAATGCCTGCTCAACGCCTGGAGTATTGACTGACTGAAGCCCAATACTAGTCCCTTTTGCTGCAATCTCATCGATCACACCGCTACGTTCACCTGCGGTTTGCAGCACAGCCAAGTAGCCCTCTTTATCTTCAATTAAGAATCGGCTCATGCTGCGCATTTTCTTATCTTGTCCGACTAGGTACGTCTCTCCAGATTCACCTAAACCGCTGTCTACCCATTTTTCGTTATGCGTCATGATCGTATTGATCGTATCAATAGGCATCTGAAAAATAAGTACTCCCGTCATTTCACCTTCATCGTAAATCGGCGATGCAATAAATGCCGCTGGATCTTGGTAGGAAGGTAAGTAGGGATGAAAATCATCGATAAAAGTCAGATCCGGAGCATCTGCCTTTACCGCCTGTTTGAAAACACGCGCAATGCCGGAATCGGCATAGGGACCGTCATAAAGCGAGGTTGTGAAATCCAGCTCCTTAAACACCGAATACACAACGTCTCCGGACTCGGCATCCACCAAAAATATATCGTAGTAATCGAAGTGCGTTAGGTAGTCTCTGATTGGCGGGTGATAAACTTCATGCAACTTGGCATAGAGGCTGTTGTCGTTTAATGCAACTAAACCATCCTTTGAACCAAGGGGTTCAGGGTTTCCCGAGATAAACGCGTGCTGCAATGCGATGGAATCCTCGTCAAGCGAACTGTATAGAGAGCCTACAGAAACACTGTCACCCCCATTTCGCGACTTATACTCATTAGCAAATTGATCTTGATAATACGACTGCAAGCTAGCCCGTTGGGATGAGAGCTGCGTCGCGTCAATCTGGTCTCGAAATTCTGAGAAGCCTTGCTTAAACTCCCGCATCGCATTCACGATCATGCGATCTTTAGAAAAAGTAATCACCTGACTCTGAATCGTCTGAAAATAGTCTTCGATTTGCGTCTTTTTGATCTCGCGAATAGAGACCAGATGCTCTTCTGCTTGAGTTTCTAAAAACACATTCGCATGTTCATAAGCCGAGGTAGACAGAACGGTGGCTAAAACAGTCATGGAGGAAACGGTAAGCACAGAAATTAACAAGAGGAATTTATTTCTGATCTTCATCAATGATGATTCCAAAAGAGGTAAGCAAAACCTACATAAGAAAGGCAGAGTGTAGGGTAAAATATAGTTGATAATTAGAGAATCGAACGATTATAAATAAATAGAAACGAAGGTTTTTTTCGAGGTTTCGAGGCAAAAAAAAGCGGCCAGTCCCCGGGCCGCTATAATCGTCCATGACGAATTATCCTTGTGACTTTTTGCCTAAAAAAGACTCAAACTTTCTCGGGCTACACACACTGTTTATATTTTTTCAGAGAACTTAGGTTCTTCTTGTGCTTCTGATTTTGTTTTTTCTTTCTGTGAATAAATTCCGATCGTATGTTCGGCACACGCTTAATTGCTTAATTGCTTAATTGCTTAATTAGTTGGCGAAATACATCGCTTCAAAATATTCTTTAAGGGCTCCAAAGCTTGCTTCTTCAGTAGAACCTTCCAATTCAAATAACGCTACACCTAGTACTTTTTTCATTGCTGCTACCCCTCGGCATTTCACTTGCAACAAGCAAACGCCCTCAGTTATAAATGAATCAGCTGAGCTGATTGGCGCGTAACGCACTTACTGCTTTGCGCCAATCAGTCCGTCAACTAACACGTTGCATATAGCTTGCCAACAATCAGAAAAAACAGGTTTATACCATATAATTCAGTAACTTAACGAAAGACACAAGCAAATCAGTAGACCATACTGATTCTTGGACGAGCAATACTACGCACAAATTTTGACCAAACCGCACCACCATGTAACATGCATCGATAACATTTCGAACATACTTGATCTAACTCGGTGGTGATTTAGTCACGCCTTAACACTGACTTTCAAAAGGTACGCCATTGCACATTCTTATATACGGAGCCGGTACAACAGGCTGCTACATCGCGGCGCAATGCAAAGAAGCTGGAGTGCAGACAAGCCTGGTTTGCCGGCCACGCATTCGCAAAGACTTAGAACGTTCAGGAGGGCTTCATTATAGTGACTATACGGGAAGGGCTAGCTCGGTTGCGCTACCCAGTTTGAACACGGTTTTACCAGACCTTTCTTCACAGCATTTCGATCTCTGCTTGGTCACACTCAAGTGCCATCAACTTGAAGGTGCGCTCGATGATCTCGTTCAACTTTCGAACGCTGGTTGCGAGATGCACTTTTTACAAAACGGTTTGAATGCTTTTCAGCAACTTCCGCAACTCGAGCATCAATCCAATTGCTATTCAGGCATCATTCCTTTCAATGTCGTCACGCTTTCGGAAAACGACGGTATAAAGTTTCACCAAGGCACGGAAGGTGTATTACAGCTTCAATCTACTCCTTTAACCCAGCGGCTAGATGCTGCATTTCAAACGTCAAACAGAGTGCTGAGCTTATACCAAGATATTCAACCCGTGGTGTATGGCAAGCTGCTTCTCAATTTAAACAATGCGATTAACGCTCTTTCGAATATGCCTTTAAAAGAGCAACTCGAAACTCGACGTTTACGTCTCGTCGTTGCGGCAACCATGCGAGAATATTTGGCTGTTTGCAAATATCGAAAACAAAGTCTGATTCTATCTGCAGCAATCCCACCGGCGCTTTTGCCTGCCTTCCTTTCACTGCCAAACTTTATCTTTAAACGCGCAGCTAAGAGCATGCTGGAAATTGACCCACTCGCGCGCTCTTCCATGTGGGAAGATATTCAGGCAGGAAAGAAAACCGAGATTTCTTTTCTTAACGGGATGGTGGTTCGCCTCGCAAAAGAAGCAGGCATTTCTTGCCCAGCGAATGAGCGCGTTTGTCGGCTAATCGAAAAGCTGGAGAAGGGCCAGAAAGTAGCGCTCAGCGAGTTACATATCTAAAGACGATCGACATGTTCATAAGAGCATGATCGACAACAAAGGAATCGACTGGCACTAAGCCAAACATCGTTTAAAAAACGAAGAGAAAGAATAAAAAGAACTGGCCGGGAAAAACGCAAACGCTCTTACCCGGCCAAATAGATCTACCTTTACTTAAAAGAGTCGATGATCTTATTCAAGGTTGCACTTGGGCGCATTGCAGAGCTAACCAGCTCCTGATTAGGGTGATAATAACCACCTACGTCGACTGGTTTCCCTTGTGAAGCAAGCATCTCGCCGATGATTGTTTCCTCGTTATCACGCAACTCTTTGGCCAGCGCAGTAAATTTAGCTTTCAATGCAGGGTCTTCATCCTGCGTGGCCAGTGCATCGGCCCAATAAAGTGCCAGATAAAAGTGGCTGCCGCGATTATCGACCTCACCCACTTTTCGTGAAGGTGACTTATTTTCCTCGAGGAAAACTTCGGTCGCTTTATCTAAGGTTTTGGCTAAGATCTTCGCATGAGGATTATCTGTTTTCTCACCCAAGTCTTCCAAAGAGACAGCAATCGCTAGAAATTCGCCAAGCGAGTCCCAGCGCAAGTGATTCTCTTCGTTAAATTGTTGGACGTGCTTCGGTGCAGAACCACCAGCGCCTGTTTCAAACAAACCGCCACCTGCCATCAAGGGCACAATCGACAACATTTTTGCACTGGTGCCGAGTTCGAGAATTGGGAACAAATCTGTTAGGTAGTCGCGGAGCACGTTACCGGTGACAGAAATCGTATCTTGTCCGCGAATCAAACGCTCCATGGTTAGGCGAATAGCTTGATCAGGAGAAAGAATTCGAATATCCAAGCCGTCGGTATCGTGATCTTTCAGATACATTTCGACTTTTGAAATCATTGAGGCGTCGTGTGGACGCTCGGCATCCAACCAGAAGACGGCAGGCATACCACTCGCGCGCGCTCGCGTCACTGCAAGTTTCACCCAGTCACGAATCGGCAGGTCTTTGGTCTGACACATGCGCCAGATATCACCCTTTTCCACATCGTGTGACATCAACACCTTGCCTGAATCGTCAACCACACGAACAACGCCATCTGCGGCAAGCTCAAAGGTTTTGTCGTGCGAACCGTACTCTTCTGCTTTTTGTGCCATCAAACCAACGTTTGGAACAGTGCCCATCGTAGTCGGATCAAAATTGTCGTGGTGCTTACAGAAATTGATGACTTCCTGATAGATCGTTGCATAAGTACTTTCAGGGATGACCGCTTTGGTGTCTTTCAACTTGCCATCCGTGCCCCACATTTTACCGCCAACACGAATCATCGCTGGCATGGAGGCATCGACGATCACGTCACTCGGTACGTGAAGATTCGAAATGCCCTTATCCGAATCGACCATCGCTAACTCTGGACGATTCTCATAACAGCGACGAATATCTTCCTCAATTTCAGAACGTTGCGAATACGGAAGCTCCTGAATTTTCTGATGCACATTGCTCAGCCCGTTATTCGGATTCACGCCCAGCTTTTCGAATGTCTCGGCATGTTTTTCAAAAACGTCTTTAAAGTAGACGGTGACAGCATGACCAAACACGATCGGGTGGGACACCTTCATCATGGTGGCTTTCACGTGCAGAGAAAACAGAATATTTGCGCGCTTTGCGCCTTCCATTTCCTCTTCAAAAAAGTTACGAAGCGCTTTCACGCTCATAAACATTCCGTCTATGACTTCGCCTTCAAGTAAAGCTAAGTTTTCTTTCAGGACCTTTTTCTGGCCATCTTTGGTTTCAAGCTCAATATTTACTGAGCACGCTTTATCAACAATCGTCGATTTCTCGTTGTGATAAAAATCATGATCCCACATGTGTGCAACGTGCGTGCGCGACGCTTGGCTCCACTTACCCATAGAATGAGGGTGCTTGCGTGCATAGGCCTTAACGGCTTTTGGCGCGCGACGGTCCGAGTTGCCTTCGCGCAATACAGGGTTAACGGCACTGCCTAATACTTTCGCGTAGCGCGCTTGAATATCGGCTTCTTCATCGTTTTTTGGCTCATCAGGATATGCCGGTAGGTCATAACCCTGCGCTTGTAACTCTGCGATTGCCGCCTTCAACTGAGGGATAGAAGCACTGATATTCGGAAGTTTAATAATGTTCGCTTCAGGCTTTAGCGTTAGCTGGCCCAAATCATTCAATGCATCCGGGACACGCTGCTCGTCTTTCAAATATTCTGGAAATGCTGACAGCATTCTTGCTGCCAGAGAGATATCACTTTCTTCAACACTTACTTCTGCAGCCGAGGTAAATGCATTCACTATCGGCAATAGTGAATACGTGGCAAGTGCCGGTGCTTCATCTGTCTTCGTGTAGATAATTTTATTAGACATGTCTTCCCCAAACGGTATCGGTAGAAATTGCCAGAATCTGAGTACAGGACAACTTTTGGTCGTCTCCCTCAGTGGCGAGAAAAATCGCCACAATACTAGCGAAATACGCAAGAAATGGCCAACATCTGGCCAAGTAAACCTGTAAGTTTAGTAGAAGATTAGTGGAACAATATGACAATTATTTATTTAAACGCGCCTTCCTCAATTAAAAGGTTAAGTAAGCCCGCAGTCGAGGCTTCGATTGCCCTAACCTCATCACGCGCTTTGACCGTTTTACGGTAATTATCGATCTCACCAACACCAGCGTAAATGCGCACCCAGCCTCGGTTTGAAATAAACTCACCGATCACCGTGGTCTCGTCTTTGTAGCCTTGATATAGCTCGGCCGTAATCACAATACAATGTGCCGCCTTGGCAGGAACAATGCCAAAGGTCACAACCGAGGTAGAATACGTAAAGCCATCTCTGAATGACTCAACTCCATGCACACACGCTCCCCCATCCGGAACGGCCTGCTGAATATCTAGAACAAAATCCGCGTCGTCCTCATCGACGAGCGTAAAACCATAGTAACGAACGACCGTCTGCACGAGCTCTAGTACTTCTGCGCTGTCGCTGTGCAACTCAAATAGACGCTCACTGTCTTGCAATGCAGTCTGAATCGCATCGCCTGTCACCGCCATGCGAATAAAACCAAGCTCACTGCGATCCACCTCGTCCATCACATCGCGCACATTCGACGTGGTCGTCGAACAACCTGCAAGCGCCACCAACAACGCAACAAGACACAGTGCGCGCAAAACAATATCGTTCAAGACGCCCTTTGGGCCACGCCTTTTAGAAGATCGCATTTGAATCATTTTAAACATCAGTCTGAGAACTTAAGGTAATGGAGACAGAATCGGCAAAACGCAACGCGTGCGGTTTTTCAACTTTAACCCGAGCAGACGCGACCTCGTTATGTGACAACACCAGATCCAATATGTCCGAACAGAGTTTTTCCAGCAATTTAAAGCGCCCTTCTTCAACTAGGCGAATCACCGCCTTGGTGATGACTTTGTAGTTCAACGCATCGTCCGCTTCATCACTGCTACATGCTGTATCGGCTTGGTAATCCAGCTCAAGATTAATCACCACATCTTGCTTCTTCTCCAGTTCTTCCGGATTAAAACCAATAAATGTGCGTAAGCGTAAATTTTCGATATGGATATGTGCGAGGTGATTTGCCACGAATGTCTCGTTTATTGGAATTTGGCCACAAATCTAACACCAAAAGCCTTAAACACCAATTGGATTGAGGTGGCATTTGCGTCAGAATAGTTGGCTATCTCAAAATATGCGCCAAACACGCTTCACCCTTTAAAAACTTATCTCGAGTAGCCAATGAATCGCTCTGTTGTTATTGCTTCAATACTCTCTGTTCTCGTCCTTCTTTGGGTTCTTTCGGGCACCTTCGGCTCTAGCAATACAGAAAAGCCTGAAACCGCAGACTCGGCCGATGCCAGCCTCGAAACGACCAAGCTCGAAGGCAGCAACAAAGCCGAAACGAGCAAACCAAGCTTCAAAGTCATTATTCGCGAGATGTCGGCCGTACCTGTCGCCGACAGCATCACTTTACAAGGCGCCGTCAATCCATCGCGCACGATCACGGTTAAATCAGAGACACACGGTAAGATTGAAGCCGTGTTGATTGAAAAC
>NZ_LWFU01000552.1:0-7864 GCF_001635135.1 Oleiphilus sp. HI0080 | reverse complement strand
CACGTCCGCCGCCACCAGCANTGGCTTCCCTTTGATGGTGAAAGCCTCTGCTGGTGGCGGCGGACGTGGCATGCGTTTAGTACACAAAGAAAGTGAACTAGAAGCGCAAATTAACACCGCCAGATCAGAAGCTGAAAATGCGTTTGGAAGCGGTGAGTTGATTCTTGAACGCGCCGTGATCAGCCCCCGTCACATAGAAATCCAGGTGTTCGCTGACCAACATGGTAATGCCGTGTACCTGGGCGAACGGGATTGCTCGATACAGCGCCGACATCAGAAAGTCGTTGAAGAGGCACCATCCCCCTTTGTTGACCCAGCGCTTCGACAACGTATGGGTGAAGCGGCCGTTCAAGCCGCAAAAGCCTGCGATTACGTCGGTGCGGGAACCGTTGAATTTTTGGTGGACCAAGAAAAGAACTTCTATTTCCTTGAAATGAATACGCGCTTGCAGGTTGAGCACCCTGTCACCGAGCTAGTCACCGGCACCGACCTTGTAGAATGGCAGATCAACGTTGCAGCGGGCGCTCCCCTCCCCAAAACCCAGGAAGGCATCACGCTGAATGGACATGCGATTGAAGTTCGTCTTTATGCTGAAGATCCACGCAATCAGTTCTTACCTCAAACGGGGAACATCTTACGCTGGCAAACGAGCAATGCCGAAGGTGTCAGAATTGATGCCGGCATAGAGCAAGGCCAAGACGTCTCGCCTTTTTATGACCCTATGCTCGCTAAGCTTATTGCTTATGGCGCAAACCGTGAGGAGGCGCGACGAAGACTATTAAAGCTGTTGCGCGAAACCGTTTTGTTTGGTGTCACCGTGAACACGCACTTTTTGTCACGGGTTCTTGATCATCAGCGTTTCACGACTGGTGAAGCAACGACCGCGTTTATCGAGCAAGATTTTGCTGAAGACGAGAGTATTGCAGAGCAAGAGCAGGATGCGCTCGCGACAGCGATTGCCTGTATGTGCCTGCATCACAGCAAACGTTCAGACGGCAATGTCTCAAATATGTTAATGGGTTGGAGCAATAGCGCGAGTAGCGAATGGCCCTACTCCATGCGCTTCGGTGAGAGCGAGGTTAAGCTGTTTGTTGAAGAATCTAAAGGACTCTTCACCGTGCGAAACACAGAAGATGACGCGCCGATTAGCTTGCGCTTAGTGAGCCAAAATGACGCTGAAATTTGTTTTGAACATGATGGCATTCAGCGACGCTGCAATAGACTGGTAACGGGAGATAAGATCTACCTTCGCTTGGGTTCAGAAGATTTTGTCTTCGAAGACGTCACTCACGTTGCAAAAGATGCAGCGGGTGCCGCAGGCAGTGGCCAAGTGCAAGCAAGTATGGATGGCGCGATTATCAAAGTATTTGCCGAACCGGGTCAGGCGGTGGCCAAAGGCGACACGCTAGTCATACTTGAAGCAATGAAGATGGAGCACCCTCTCAAAGCAGATGTAGATGGTACTGTTGAGTCTGTGCTTGTTAAAGCCGGTGATCAGGTAAAATTGCGACAGCTATTGGTTGAAGTCGCAGCGACAGAGATGAGTGAAGAATGAGCACATTGAACAATCGAGTTGTTTTTATTAGTGGCGCGAGCCGCGGAATTGGCCGAGAGATGGCACTAAAGTTCGCCAAGGATGGCGCAAAAATTGTGGTGGCCGCAAAATCGACAGAAGCACATCCAAAACTACCCGGCACCATTTTTACGGTCGCAGAAGAAGTAGAACAAGCGGGTGGACAAGCACTACCCTTGCAGTTAGATGTTCGCGACGACGAAGCCGTTGTTGATGCCGTGAATAAAGCGGCTGAACATTTTGGCGGGCTCGATGTGGTAATTAACAACGCCGGAGCAATTAAACTTGCGAACTCCGAGAACTTGCCGCTCAAGCGTTTTGATTTAATGCATCAGATCAATACCCGAGCCGTGCTTTCACTATCAAAAGCGGCCCTGCCTCATCTGAAAAAATCAGCTCATGCGCATATTTTGAGCTTATCGCCTCCACTGAATCTCGATCCTAAATGGTTTCAGCACTATGGCCCATACACGGTCACCAAATATGGGATGTCTATGCTGACCATCAGTTTGGCGCAGGAGTACCGCCGCTTTGGCATTGCGGTAAATTCCTTGTGGCCCCAAACCGTCATTGCGACCGCGGCGGTCGAATTCGAAGGTGGCGGCAAGAGTATTCTTGAGAAAGGTCGGATACCGGCCATCATGGCAGATGCCGCTTATGAAGTACTCTCTACAGACAAGCTCGCACTCACTGGCGAGCTTCTTATAGATGAATGCGTCTTGCGAAAAAGTGGCGTCACTGACTTCGACCAATACCGCTACTCAAGCGAGAACACGAAACCCTTGATGAAAGACCTTTTTGTCGAATAAACTGGGTGTACGGGCGCTTCGGCGCCTGTGAGACGTTAGGATGTCGTCTCGAAGGCTACCAATAAACATAACGAAGCCAAGGTAAAAAACATGCCATCCACTGTTAGCATAGAATCGATTGACTCCGCGTCTGCGGAAAAACCTCTGCCTGCAACGAAGCCATTTAAAAGTTCAATTATTGAAAACGACGCTATCAGAAATGCCGATAGCTTTATCGATATCTTTTACGAACGGGCCAAGCTGCACCCAAACAAGACGTATCTACGACAAGCTTTAGGCAACAGATGGCATGAAATCACATGGCTGCAAGCCTACGAGATGGCTGCACGACTTGTCACAGCGATGCGCGAGATGGGGCTTAAGCCCGGAGACCATGTAGGGTTAATCTCAAAAAATTGCTTTCCTTGGATTATCTCTGACCTCGCCATCATGATGGGCGGATATGTTTCTGTGCCCTTTTATCCAACGCTGTCGCCAGCAGACTTAAAAGAAGTCATCGAACTCAGTGACATCAAAGCACTTTTTGTGGGCAAACTCGAACACTGGGAACAGCAGCAGGATGCCGTCAACGATCAGCTCATTACGATTGCATTTCCACAATTCGAAGGCAACAGTCCGATCGATAACTGCAACTACAGCTGGGAAGACCTAATGTCTAACCCACCCTGCACAAACCCGCATAAACCCAAAGCTGATGAAGTATTCACCATTATTTATACGTCCGGCACAACGGGCACACCCAAAGGCGTTATGATCGATTACGCCTGCGCAAATGAGGTGATGAAACATGAGCGCCAAAGCCCCGCTTATGGCGTATTTCAAGGCGTGTCAGAGCGAGTATTATCCTATTTACCGCTCAATCATATTGCGGAACGCGTGGTCTCTGAAGTGAGCCCCATCGTTGCAGGCTCGGAAGTATCGTTTAGCGAGTCACTAGATCGCTTTGCCGAAAACCTGCAATCAGTCCAACCTACCCAATTTTTTGCGGTACCCAGAATATGGGTAAAAATCCAACAAGGCATTCTCTCCAAGTTGTCCGAGAAAAAACTCAACACAGCCCTTAAAATCCCCATCATCAGCCGCCTGCTAAAGAACAAGATCAAAAGAGGCCTTGGGTTAAATGAAGTTCGATCTGCGATTTCTGGTGCCGCTCCTCTCGCGAGCTCACTCATAGACTGGTATGCAAAACTTGGTATCAATATTCAGGAAGTCTACGGTGCAACAGAACTCTGCGGTGGGGTCACCTTTAATACACTGGACGATATTACCCCGGGCTCTGTTGGCAGGCCTTTGCATGGGGTAGAAATCAAGATTGACACCTCAAGTGATGAAGTGCTCGTCAAAGCGCCATGGGTCATGAAAGGGTATTACAAGTCACCCGAGAAAACGGCAGAAGTACTTTCAGAAGATGGCTGGTACCATACTGGCGACACAGGTCGGCTCGATAGTGAAGGAAGGCTGACCATTACCGGACGCCTGAAAGACACGTTTAAAACGGCAAAAGGCAAGTTCATTATCCCGGTTCCGATCGAGCACAAACTCGGCGCCAACTTGTTTGTTGGGCAGGTGATGATCACCGGATTTGGCTTGGTTCAACCTATCGCGCTCATTAATTTAAGCGAGTCAGCGCTGCAAGAAGAACAGCACGTTATTGAAGGCAGCATTAAGCAGACTCTTGATCAGGTAAATGCGGAGCTACCCTCCTACACACGCATCTCTCATGCAGTGATCTTCCCTGAACCATGGGCCGAGGACTGCGGCTTTTTTACGCCCACACTTAAAATCAAACGCCACATTGTCGATCAAACATATAAAGAACACTACGAAACATGGTGCAAACAACCTAACGGAATCTTATGGGCCGATGAGTTGTTTTTGGTCTCTAGTTAAGTTGTATAGCGGCGGTGAAAGGATAATTGAGCCGCCCTATGAGAGCATAATATGACCACAGTCATCACGCTCTCAAAAGGCTAATCTAAACCATATCGGAACATTGCCTTTGTGAAAAAAGCGTACCAAGAAACTAATAGGCCATCGCTTCGGCTAACACACCAAAGCAGACATCAAGGGGTTCTTAGGTTGGCATTGGTTTTGTGAGAGAATCGGATGCTAAAAGCTTTCCTTTTTAGCGTAGCACTTTAGACTATGTTGAATGGAAACCTCCTTGACTAAAAATTTTTGTTTTCTTTTTATCTGTTTGATTACGTGCGGAGGGTCTTCATTTTTTGTGTGGGATGCGGTTGATACTGGTCAAATTGTCTTCCGAGGCGTAGCAGAAGTCGACGCTAACCCGCTTGGTTTCTGGATAAAAGTCAGCATTATGGTGCTCATCGCGGTGATTACTTTAGCATCTACGGTTCATACACTATTGGCGATTTTACGGAAGTTAAAGGCCAACAACTGAAGTAATTTTACGTATTAGCGTGAGCACCATACCTCAAACAAGCCTTTTAGGCTTGCTTTCTAATGTTCGGTTCTTTGTAGTCTCTGATGAGTTTGAGACACAGAAATTGCTGAGCCGAAAGTCCGCTCTTCACCAACAACCGTTGTAGCTTTTCCTCGAACAACATCTCTGCTTCATATACATAACGGACATCTCCACGCCTTGTTGACAGGTGTCACGTGACACAATACACTTTATTTTATGATCAAATCCTTTGCTGATAAACGAACCCAAGAACTCTACGCCAAGGGCAAGTCAAAGAAATTTCCTGCGGATGTTGCAGCGAGAGCCGCTAGAAAACTTGAATACGTGGATCTGGCCGAACAGTTAGAGGATTTGAAAGTGCCGCCTGGCAATCGCCTTCACCCGCTTTCGGGAAACAGGCAGGGGCAGCACGCAATTTCAATAAATGATCAATGGCGTATTTGTTTTCGTTTTGAAGATGGTCATGCGTATGAAGTCGAAGTGTGTGACTACCACTGAGTGAGGTGATGATATGACTATTCTTAATACTACGGGTATGCAGCGCAAACCCACTCATCCTGGCGAAATGCTGAGGGAAGATTTTCTTCCGGACTATGGCCTGACGGTTTCGGGGTTGGCCAAATCTCTGGGAGTATCTCGTCAGTCAGTTAATGAATTATTGCGCGAACGTCGCGCTGTCAGTCCTGAAATGGCGCTCCGGCTTGCGCGTTTGTTTGGTAACTCGCCGGAATTCTGGCTGAACGCACAGCGGTCTGTTGATCTTTGGACTGCCGCACAATCGGTTAAGGAAGAGGTGGATCGAATCAAGCCGCTACATGCTGCATAACCAAGCCGCGCACCGGATGTCAAAACATCAGCTTCGCGTCGACTTTGTCACCACTGACGGCAGAGGTTCATGATGTCTGCTTTGTCGAAACGGCTCTCAGTTGATCCACTAGCAAAAAATGTCCGCTTATTGGTGAAAACTGAAGCGACGGTCTGTCAAATTTTTAGTCCGCTATTCTCTCAAAACCAATGCCGATCTAACGAGCCTCTAATGTCCGCAATGGAGCGAGAGCTTAGTGCGCATTATCGTTTCAACTCCATATAGATCAGATGACGCCTGATTCTCGTAGTTCTGAGATTTTATCGTCATCAAGCTCAAGTAGTTCGCTTAGTACATCGTTGGTATGTGTACCTAACTTTGCACCGGGCCATTCGGTTTTTCCTGGCGTACTTTCTAGTTTGGGTATCAATGCCGGTATATCCAGTTCACGACCGTCGATCTCGACACGTTCAAACACTTTGCGCGCTTGGTAGTGCGGATCCTCGAACATATCTTGCACGTTATAAATCGGCCCTACTGGAACCCGCTCAGCCTCAAGAATAGCAATAACTTCTTTTGAACTGTGGGCAAGACACCATTGGCCTATCGCTTCGTCAATTTGGGCTTGATGCACCACCCTGCCGGCATTGGTTTGCATTTCTTGATGCTCTGCAAGATCGGGTCGGCCCGCAGCATGCATAAGACGTTTATATATCGAGTCTCCATTGCCACCAATAATCACGTACTTTCCATCCCCGCACCCATAGGTGTTGGTTGGAACTATCCCAGTGACTGTGGTTCCTGAAGGCTCACGAATGGCGCCACAACCGGAATATTCAGGAACCACGCCCTCCATTAAATTGAATACCGCCTCATAGAGCGCCACATCAATAACCTGCCCCTCATGCTTATCGTTATTGGCTCGCTCGATAATTGCCATTGCAACGCCTAAGGCAGCGTGAATAGCCGCAAGCGTGTCACCAATACTTAAATTTGGACGAACAGGCGCTTGCCCGGAAAACCCATTGACGTAGCGAAAGCCCCCAAAACCCTCGCATACTGAAGCAAATCCGGGCTTGTTTGCATAAGGGCCGTCCTGGCCATAGCCAGAAATACGGGTATATATGATGCGAGGATTGCGCTCCTTGGCTTCCTTTGGGCCTAAGCCCCACTTCTCCATCGTACCGGGCCGAAAGTTTTCAACCAGAACATCCGCCTTATCAATCAGGCTTGCTGCGATCTCTCGGCCCTGCTCTGTTTTAAGATCTATCGTGACCGACTTCTTATTCCGCCCGATGCTATGCCACCAGTAAGAGGTGCCGTTTTCCATTAACCGCCACCCACGTATTGGATCACCACCCTCTGGAGGCTCAATCTTTATAACCTCTGCACCAAAGTAACCAAGTATAGAGCCCGTAAAAGGGCCGGCTAACAGCTGCCCCATTTCAATCACACGTATGCCGTCGAGGGGGCGCTTGCGAGAAGCTGAGTCGTTCATAAAGTCATGGTCAATTTTTGAGTGGAAGTAAAAATATAACGAGGCGGGGTCAATGTGTCATCAGGAAAAACAAAAAAGCTCGCCGTTGTGAAGGGCGAGCATCAAAGTGACAAAACACAAAAGCAATACAAAAGAACAACACCTAGTAGCCTTAAGGGAGAGAAACTCTCAGCTACTAGGTGCGATTGATCACTTAAATAGTCAACGACTACGCCTAACTAGGCCATTACTATTTAAGGAGAGCAATTTGCTACAGGCAGAGTCGCTACCCAGCGTTCAATCAACTGAACACCTTCGGCATGTACCACACTTCTGCCAAGTTCTGGCATACGCTGCCGTTCATCATCCGTACTCATGCGATGAACCAGATAAGATAATTCCGGCGCCCCAGGCACTACATCAAATTCGTACGGCGCTAAACCACCGGCAACAGGTTCTTTACACACGCCGTGCGCAAAGGCATCGTCATCAGGACTACGCTGCCATTCAAGACGCAAACCAGAGCCACCCGCTGCGCCACCATAAGACTGTGGCAAGCCAAGGTTCGCACGGTGACAATGCGCGCAGTTGATGTCTAGGTAGCCTTTCGCTGCGATTGCGACATCTGCGTCGCTCATCGCAGACACGTCTGTCAGATCAGAAAACTCTGGCGCTTTCTCAATCGCATTAAAGTCCGCAGGCACACCAACAAGCTTACCGACATTCGACCAATGAGTGAGCTGGTTTTCGATCACATCGCCGTAATCATAGT
>NZ_LWFU01000551.1:0-2040 GCF_001635135.1 Oleiphilus sp. HI0080 | reverse complement strand
ATTTGCATCAGACGAACTTATTGAGCAGTGTGCGCTCTCTGCGCTCGTGATTGTGTTGGTCGGTATGGTGCCGGTGATACTGCTTAACAAATCAATCAACAGATCATAGTAAGCAAAAAGAAGAGCAAAGAGTTACAAATACAATTACGTGCCTCAACTATGATTATGTTTCGGCCCACTCATCTTCAGAGAAGCCTCAAGATGCCCTTCGTGCTTGTTCGCTGAGCCACTACGCGAGCACAAAAAAAGGAGCCGAAGCTCCTTTAAATGCAACTGTATTGAAGTGTTATTCCCAGACAACCTTCGCCTTACCAGCATACCAGCCATCTAACTGATCTTTGTACTGGCCTTCAATGACATCTCGTTTGATCTTCATAGTGGGCGTAAGGAAACCATTCTCAATGCCCCAAGTATCTTTCACAATCACCGCAAACTGCAGCGCTTCGTGGGGGTCCACTGTCCCATTCACCTTATTCAGCAGCTCTACGAGACTAGCTTCTAGATGCTCTCTAAACGCTGGATCATCTCTTTGCGGAAGCGCCTCTTCAGAAAGATGGATCAAGGCATGAGGCTGAGGGCATTCGGCCCCTGCGACACACACCATTTCGACCTCGTTGTGGCTAATAATCTTATTTTCGATCGGCGCCGGTGCGACATACTTACCTTTGCTGGTTTTAAAGATTTCCTTGGTACGACCGGTGATTTTCAATCGACCGTGATCATCAATCTCACCCCGATCACCTGTTAACAAGAAACCGTCTTCAGTGAAGCTTTCTTTGGTCTTCTCATCGTCTTTGTAATAGCCCATCATATTTGCAGGGCTATTCACCTCGATTTCTCCAATCTCAGAAATACGTTGCTCAACCCCAGGTAAAGGCTCACCAACGTAACCTACGCGAGACCGCCCAGGCAAAGAAATGTGTGAGTAAGCAAAGTTCTCTGACATACCGTAGCCCTCGAGCAACTCGAGGCCCAAGCTTCGGTACCAATTGATAATATCTTCTGAAAGAGGTGCAGAGCCGCTGCCAGCAAATCGACAGTGTTCTAGGCCGAGACCCGTGAGGACCTTCTTCTTGACCACCCCAGACAAAATTGGAATCTTCAACAGACGATTCAACTTTTTAGGTGGCATTTTCTTAAAGATGCCAAGCTGGAACTTAGACCATAATCTAGGTACAGACACGAAGACAGTTGGACGAGCACGTTGCAGATCTTGTAAAAAGGTATTCAAATCTTCTGCAAAGTACAGCTCGAAACCTCTGAAGAAAGATGATTGCTCAACAACATATCGCTCAAATACATGCGCCAGCGGGAGATAGGACAACATACGGTCTTCAGGATACAACTCAAGGGCCTGTGCCGCGCCAGAGGCGGCGATACCTAATGCGCCAAATGAAAGCATTACACCTTTTGGTCGACCAGTACTACCTGATGTATACACGATTGTCGCTAGTTCATCAGCGTCTCTTTGCACTTCACCTTCCAGCGGCTCGTTTTCAGAGACAAGAGTATCCCACGTAGGGTAATCGTTTTTCGGGCTCAAAGGGTAAGAAATGCGTGGCAGATCGTCCGGAACACCGGGCGCCATATCTTCCCAATCGTCCAGCTTACCGACAAAAATCGCCTTCGCCTCACTGTGCTCAAGAATGTAGCTGACCGTATCGGCGTTCAACGTTGGGTATAGAGGAACAGTCACATGACCCGCCAACCAAATAGCTAGATCGGTCATGATCCAGTGAGCGCAGTTTTTAGAAAGAATAGCGATGTTGCTTTTAGGCGGGAAATTCTGAGCTTTAAGGTAGCTAGCAATGCGGCGAGCTTCGTTTAGAGTTCGAGCCCAGGTATATTCCTGAACAACACCATTGCCCATAGGCTGAGTCATGTAGACTTTATCGGCGCGTTCTTTTTCCCATTTAAAAACAGATTCTAAAGGAAGCGTCACGTTCTGAATTGCAGTCATAATCGGTTGAATGCCTTTATTTGAATTGTTAGTTGTCGAAAACTGTTAACTTTCCGAAAGTATCGCGAATGATAAAAGGA
>NZ_LWFU01000550.1:0-6104 GCF_001635135.1 Oleiphilus sp. HI0080 | reverse complement strand
ACGCACAGAATCAATATCACGGTTACGGGAACCAATGATGCACCAATCGTAAGTGGTGACGCCAAATTAGCATCAGGAACCGAAGATACCGCAGTCACGTTAACTGAAGCACAACTGCTGGCTAACGCTTCGGATGTTGATCATGGTGAAACAGCAAAGTTAAGTGTGCATAACCTTAATGCAGATCACGGTACGATCACAGACAATAGAGACGGTACCTACACTTTCACTCCCGAAGCAGACTACAACGGGGCTGTTCACTTTACCTACGATGTACAAGATCCCCAAGGCGCGACGGTCGCTGCCTCTGCATCTATGTCCTTTGCAGCTGTGGCCGATGCGGCTGTTATTTCGGGTCAAGATACAGGCGCGGTTACAGAAGACCAGAATGTCTCTTCATTTAAAACTTTAGAGGTGAGCGGGCGGCTCACCATCACCGATGCAGATGCGGGTGAAGCCAGGTTTGTCGAACAGATGAATGTGCTTGGTAATGCGTCCCTCGGAGAATTCGCAATCACGGCGACCGGACAGTGGATGTATACCGCAGACAACGCGCAAACTGCCATCCAAGAGCTTGGGGCTAAAGAAACGCTCACCGACAGCCTTGAGGTGACGAGTGCTGATGGAACGCGACATACGATTACGGTGACCATTGAAGGCACAAACGACGCTCCAGTGGTTGCAAATGCTGTGACGACGCAAACGGCCAATGAAGACGCATCATTCACGTTTGCCTTGCCGGTCGACACATTTTCTGACGTCGATGCGACTGACAGCTTGACTCTCAGTGCCTCCGGCACTCCGTCTTGGGCAACCTTCGATCCTGCGACAGGTACCTTCACCGGCACGCCAAAGAACTCGGATGTCGGAACCACACAGGTGACGGTCACCGCGACGGACAGCCAGGGCGCTACAGTCAGCACGACCTTCAACCTAGTCGTGAACAACACCAATGACGCCCCGACCTTAAACCCGATTGCTTCTGTGACTGTCGATGAAGACGGACAGCAGGCAACGGGCCAGTTGACCGCTACAGACCCAGATAGTGGCGACCATTTGAGCTATGCCCCTGCGTCTTCTGTCGACGGGTTCAAATTAAATACCGATGGTAGCTGGAGTTTTAATCCCAAGGATGCCGCGTACCAGTCGCTGCCCGATGGTCAGACACAAACCCTAACTATTCCCGTGACAGTTACGGACTCGGCGGGTGCGACTGACACTCAAAACCTCACGATCACGATTACCGGTACCAACGATGCACCCACTATTGGAGCCGCCACCGGCGCCGTGACCGACCAGTCAGCGATGAGTGCAAGCGGTAAAATCTCAATAAGCGATGTAGATGCTGGTGAGGCGTCGTTCAAAGCGGCAAGTGGTTTGGCCGGGGCTCATGGCACGCTCGATATGCGAACCGACGGTACATGGACCTACACGCTTAGCGGCACCGATCCGGTCGTCAAAGCGCTGGGCGTCAATATGAGTTTGACCGACCATGTGACCGTGACTTCAGCCGATGGCACAACCAAAGTGGTTGATATAACGATCAATGGTAGCAACGATGCGCCAACCATTACGAGCGTCGCCCTTAGTGGAACGGAAGACACTGCATACACATTCAAGTCCGCCGACTTTGGCTTTCACGACGCAGACTTTGGCGCCGCGATGCACCATATCACCATCACCACCCTGCCCGATCCGGCCGAGGGTGCGTTATCGTTGGATGGGCGTGCAGTAACGGCAGGCCAAGACATAGCCACAGCCGATATTGGTAAACTCGTGTTTACACCGGCCCAGGATGTGAATGGTGATGTTCACTTTGGGTACACAGTAAACGATGGATTGGCTGATTCTTCTGCTGCAAAAGCCACGATATCTTTAGCCGGCACGCCTGACGCGGCTGTGATTACCGACACGACCCCAAATCAACAAATATTGAATGAAGACCAACACGTTTATTCGTCAGGAAGCCTACATACCGCAGAAAACCTGGTTCGTGTTGTCGACCCAGATGGTACCGCCCAAAACCAGTTTACGCCGACGGGCACAGTGCATGGCAGCGGCGCAGCAGCTACCGGCTCATGGGTCGCCGGTGACAAAGGCGTTGGGCAATTCATCTTGCATGCCGATGGCCGCTGGTTCTACAAAGTCGACAATGACAACTCAAACATAAACAGCTTGGGTGACGGCGACACCTTTAAAGAGACGCTGACGATTCACTCTGTTGACGGCACTGCGCATGTGCTTGAGGTGACGGTAAACGGCAGCAATGACGCGCCGACGATTGCAGGCGTGTCGGCACAAACCGTCACCGAAGACACCTCCCTGACCGCTAGTGGTCAGCTGACGATTACCGATATTGATTCAGGTGAAGATCACTTCCAGACTCAAACGGGTGCTGCAACCAGATACGGCCACTTCAGTGTTGATGCGACTGGACAGTGGAGTTACAGCCTGGAGAACAGTAATCAGGCAGTGCAGCGCTTGGGTGTCAATGAACACCTGGAGGACAGAATATCCGTGACCAGTGCCGACGGCACCGTCCATGTGGTTTCCGTCACGATCAATGGTTCGAATGATGCCCCAGTAGTTTCATCGAGTGTGACTTTAGCAGCCGGCACAGAGGATACTGCAGTCACGTTAACTGAGGCACAACTGCTGGCCAATGCTTCGGATGTTGATCATGGTGAAACAGTACAGCTAAGTGTGCATAACCTTAGTGCAGACCACGGCACGATCACAGACAACAAAGACGGAACGTATACCTTCACGCCCGATCCTGATTACAACGGGGCGGTCAGTTTCACCTACGATATACAAGACCCACAGGGCGCGACAGTCGCTACCTCTGCATCCATGTCCTTAGCAGCTGTGGCAGATACACCGATCGTAAATGTTGATATAGCTGATACTGCGGACAATGTTTTGAATGCCAGCGAATCTGGTGCGGCCGCTATATCAGGTACGCTCGACCCGAGCGTAGCGTCAACACTAGAGCGCATTGATATCACCGATGGCACAACAACGGTCACCGTCGACAAGGCCAATATCACCGTTGCTGCAGATGGCACTTATCAAACAATCGCAGACCTTTCTGCCTTAAAAGACGGAACACTCACCGTGACGGCGCATGCGACCAGTCATGACGGCACAACTGCAACCTCGACTGACACGATTATCAAAGACACCGTGGCCACCGAGCAAGATAACAATGCCAGCATGAATGAAGATCAGCCCAGCATTCATGGCAACCTGATTGTTGATGACGAAACCGGTGTTCAAGTGACCGGAGGGCTCGGCGAACAACAGGGCAACTACGGTAAGTTCGTGATCCACGCTGATGGCTCTTACACCTATACGCCCGACGCTCGGGCGCAAGCACTGAGCCTGAATGAGCACCAACAAGAAACATTTAACTTTAACGTTACAGATAAAGCAGGGAATATCGCGACTGAAACCTTTCAAATCACGCTGACAGGGCGTAATGATGGGCCTGTTATTACGGGCGACACGTCAGGCCAGGTAACAGAAGATGGACCAAAAGTCGCTGTCTCTGGAGTGCTCGCTACGCAAGACCCGGATGCTGGCGAGTCTTCTTCGTTAACGCCACTGAATAATCAGGCAGGCCAATATGGTCACCTTACTTTGCAAGCGGATGGGCACTGGGTTTACACGCTCGATAACAGCCAACAAAATGTACAAGATTTGAAGCAGGGTCAAACCGTCCACGATACATTTACGGTCACGGCAACCTCAACAGACGGAACAACGACGACGCAAACCCTCACCATTGATGTGCAAGGTAGTGCTGACGCCCCGGTATTGCACAGTTTTAGTGATTCAGGGAAACAGCATAGCGGGGCGATTGAAGGCAATGTTATTACGGGCGCTGACACTGACCAAGGAACAAGCGCGGCCGCGACCGATTCAGATAGCAACGCGCATCTCGTGTTACACGATATTCAGATCCATGATACAGCAAATGGTCAATATGTTGCGGTAACACCCGGAAACCCATACACCATTGCTGGTGTAGGGACGTTAACGATAGAGGGCAACGGGCATTATGTATTTGATCCCGCTTCTGGCTTTACCGGCAGCGTGCCACCTATGACTTATCGTGTAGTCGACACCGGAGGAAGCAGTACCGTTGGCGAGTCTGCTCAAAATGTTCTGAATATTGAAGTGACACCAGATATGACCGCTCCTCCGACGATTACGGGGCTAAGTGGCGGAGGTACGAGTATGACGGCAACGCTGGTGAGTCCTACGGGATCAAGCGGAAACTGGGGTGTTCAAGACCCTAAAACAGGAGCAATAGAACACTCAGAGCACGGGCAGTATGGCTCGCTCTCGGTCGATCCAAATACGGGTGTAGTGACCTATAACACTGGGGCTCCAGATTCTGGCGTGCATAAAACTGGGACCGGTGTAACGGGAGATGTTATTGAGCATTTTGTGATTACTCAAGGTGGTGTCGCAGCGACTCAGATGCTTGTGGAAGTGCATTTGAGTGCGCAGGCGACACACGGCCACAGTGGGCATTACGTTGAACATATTGCGGTAAAGGATATGTCTTTGGCACCTGTCACAAATACTCAAAATGACGAACCCGATGAATCTGTCGTCGATGATCTTACGATTCCAACAATTACGCTTGCATTTGACGAGTCAGCAGAAGTAAATGACGTCGACTTTAGTCGGCTTCACGATCTCAAACAGAGCCATACAGGCTCCATGGGAACGGAAGTTGATGAGAGGGCCTCAAAAGTGTTTGGTTCAGCGGCCGATAATGAATCGAACGATGCACTGCAGAACATGATTGCAGACCATCTAAGCGCACATCACAAAGAGAAAGCGGATGCAAAAGCACTTGCAGATCCAGACAACAAAGACGCCAATGCTGCAGGTAAAGACGCGAGTTCAGACGATTCCAATAACGCCGCGCATGATGCTGCGGCATCGGCACATGATGACTCGATGGCTGGCAGCTCTAGCTCACATATGGATAGCCTGGTACCGAAACCAGACGATGACACCTTGCCACCCATTTAGGCTGTAAGGTTTAGGAGATTAAATGACGGAACAGAAAATGGACGAGCAGAAGGCTAGCTGGGATACCGGCTCGCCTGAACGCACGCACTTTGATCCATTGCTCGACTGCCTTGTTGCGGTTGCCAAGCTTTACGATAAGCCAGTGACAGCGACTGCGCTAGCCGCAGGCCTCCCGTTGGAGGACAACAAACTCACTACGACTCTGCTGCCTCGTGCTGCTGAACGAGCAGGGCTGACTGCCAGACTCTTAAATCGGGATTTAGATGCGATCGTCCCTGAGGTTCTGCCAGCAATTTTACTTCTGCACAACGGTCATGCCTGTGTGTTAACCCACCTTGATAACGCGACCAACAAAGCCACCATCATTCGGCCCGAAGCAGGTTTGAGCGAAGTCGAGATGGAAATCGACAGCTTGAAAGAGCTTTACACCGGATTTTGTTTCTTCATCAAGCGAGAATACCAATTTGATAAAGAGCGCCGACTCGTTACTGGTGAGGCCGGTAAGCATTGGTTTTGGGATACGCTTAGGCTCTCCTTCCCCATCTACCGCGACGTTATTATTGCCTCGGTGCTGATTAACCTATTCGTACTCGCTAGCCCATTTTATGTACGCAATGTGTACGACCGAGTTGTACCAAATTCGGCCTTCGATACCCTATGGGCGTTCTCCATTGGTATCGGCATTATCTTTTTCTTTGACCTGCTTCTAAAGTTAATACGTACTTACTTTCTTGATATCGCTGGACGCAAATCAGACGTTATTCTTTCTTCTAAGATTTTTGCGCATGTGCAAGCGCTCAAACTGGAATATCGCCCGGCCTCCGTCGGCTCTTTTGCAAAAATGGTCAGCGAGTTCGAAAGTATTCGAGACTTTATCACCTCTGCGACCATGAGCACTCTGGTCGACATTCCGTTTGTCATTATCTTTCTGCTTGCCATTTACGTCTTTAGCGGCAACTTGGTGATCGTACCCATTGTTTCGGTGGTGTTGATTCTCGTTATCACGGTGTTGATTCGTCGGCCTGTCGATGAATCCATCTCCCACAGTTATG
>NZ_LWFU01000549.1:0-6798 GCF_001635135.1 Oleiphilus sp. HI0080 | reverse complement strand
TGCATCGCATCCGAGATAGCAAGCATTTGCATGATCAGTGTGGTTATTGGATGTGGGACAAAGCCAATCAAAAAGTCATACACAATTTGTCGATTCCTCGCGGCGTTTCAGTGGTACTCGAGGGCGACGTTGAGGAAGTCGATGGCGGCTATATTCTGCGTTTAAGAGGGAGAGACAATGAGGGAAAAATTGCTCAGAGCGAGTTCATGAAAGCAAAGGCCCGAACCACCTCAATGAGTATGACCCTGGAAGTTCATGACGATACGCTCAGCTATGACTTGGACATGGACCTAGAAATCTATGGACGCACTTTCGATCATCTAGATAAAGCGACCCTTACGAAAAAGGCGTAGTCCAGAAAGGCTATGACGCGAAACCAAGCCCTCCCGCGCCCAAGGATGAATGATCATTAACAACGCCCGCTTCAAACAAGCCGTTTTTTTAGATGCCGCGACCATCAAGCCCAGCGAACTAGACTTGACCGCGCTGGAGCCGCTTGCTGACTCATGGACATTCCATGCATCAACGCGCCCTGAACAAACCTTGGCAAGAATGGAGACGGCTGAGCTAATCATCACCAACAAGGTCGTCTTGGATAAGCCGCTTCTTCAGCAAGCGCGATCGCTCAAACTTATCTGTATCTGCGCCACCGGCACCAACAATGTTGACCTCGATGCAGCGCGAGAGCTCGGTATCACCGTATGTAATGTATCTGGTTACGCGGCCGCAAGCGTTGCCCAACATACGATGGCTTTACTCTTATCTCTTGCCACCTCGCTCAATCAATACAACGCCGCCGTGCAAAACGGAGATTGGAGCAAATCGCCTTTTTTCTGCCTTCTCGATTATCCTGCATTTGAACTTTCGGGAAAAACTTTCGGTGTTGTCGGTTTTGGCTCATTGGGAAAAGCCGCGGCAAAGATGGCTGAAGCGCTCGGAATGACGGTGCTCGTCGCTCAACCCCCATGGAGAGATCAACAGACTCAAGACAGAACGCCCTGGAGCACATTTTTAGAAAAGTGCGATGTCATTTCCATACACTGTCCGCTGACACCCGAGTCAAAGTACCTTTTCAACCAAGAAACGCTCTCTTGCATGAAGCAAGGCGCCCTGCTGATCAATACAGCGCGCGGGGGCATTGTTCATGAAGAGGACTTGCTCGAGGCGCTTCTCTCAAAACACCTCAGAGGCGCTGCGCTGGATGTACTCGAACAAGAGCCGCCGGCAACGAACCACCCTCTCATTTCTGCCAAGCTACCCAACCTTCTCATTACGCCGCACTCCGCGTGGATTGCTACAGAATGCAGACAGCGCCTAATGGATGGCGTAACCCAAAACATCAAAGCCTTTCTCAATGGCAGCCCAAAGAACGCTGTAAATTAAGCAGCGCGTACTTTTGCTTTGCCCTTTTCGAAACGAAAGCGAGGCTGCGCTCATAGAACTGTCGCCTATGTCTCTCTCATGAGCTTGGCAATCCGCTAGAATGCAGGGGCAATTAAAGGAGAGTGACACGTGACCGAGCCAACAAATTCATCTAAGAACCTCAAGAGAGCCTGCGAGCTCATCAGCCACCTACTCATTGCTGTATGTGTCTATTTTGCATGGGCCGAGCAGTTCATCTGGTCGATCGTCTGTATCGCGGGCATCCTTTTGTTCAGCAATCTTCCTGCTTTACTAAACAAAGATGGCAAAAAGGCCAAGCTTGATAGAGAACTCGAAAAAGAACTTAGAAAGCTCTAAGTGTTAAGAACGAAAAAAGCGCCTAATGAGGCGCTTTTTTCGTTCTTCTATTTTTAAGTTACAGCGCTTACTCTTTCACCGAGCATTCTTTGGCTGAAGGATCATATTTACAACGGATTTTCCAAAGAATCGAGATCGCTTTTTGGTCGTACACTTTCTCATCCCTCAGTGCTAAACGAACCTTCTTGATCATATCTTCATATTCTTCCTTGATCGGCCCATCAATGTTGACCCAATACTTGGCAGGAATCTCGCTAAAAGCTTGATCAACCGTATTCTGCAACTCATTGAAACGAGTTAGCGCATGCTCTCGCATATGGCTAGCTAACCCTTCTGGTGCTCGCCTATTGTTTACGACAACCTCCATCACCGCGTAAAGAATACTGTGATCAATGATGCCGCCTTTCTCTCCAAGCCCCTTATAAAGCTCAAAGGTGTTATAGGCCAACGCCGGTGCGAACATCACATCCACATTGTCATTGTTAAACTGGCCTGCCCACGTCGCAAGACTTGTATGCACCGGCGATGCACCAACCATATCGACAAACTTCATGCTAGCGACATCATTATTGAGGATGGAGACTTTACGGCCACTAACATCTTCAATGCGCACATTCGCACGATCTTGGACAAATGTGTAAATCTCTCCAATCGGGTACAAGCCACCTAACTCGTAATCGTGATTGGTGATGAGCGGCTCCGCTTTAGGGTTGTTTAATGAAGCCGAGAGCGTCTTTAGCTCATCGAGTGAGCGAATACCGCCCGGCGCACCAAATGCGCCCGTAAAGGGTAGAAAGTCTTTGGCAAGAATGTTGGTAAGTAACACAGCGTCGCACTGGCCAGACTTAAAGTCATTCGCAGCGACGCTTTCATCGGTATAGGCTTCCATTTGCAGGTCATAGCCCCAGCGAAACGCCTCGGCCACAGTACCCTTAAAAAAATTCATAAAAGGACCGGTCCTACCCACTGGATCCCAAACGCAAAACTTGACGGGCACTTTTGCTTTCGCATTGGCGCTTGCGATACTCGCGCCGCCAATCAAAAAAGTGAATAGAAAAACCGCATTCACGGCAGCAATAGCAAACTTATTTTTATACATCTCTACATCTCTCGACAATTGCTTTAAAACTCGCATAAACGAGGTCGAAGAGCATACTGGCTTTGAGGCGTAATCTCTTTTTAAAAACGGTCAAATACAGCCGAGAAAAGAAATTAACGCGTTATTTAAGCGCACTGTTTCACAGGGATGAGAATTAGTTAAAAAGGAAGAGATGAAAGGGCAGAGCAAGACAAGCAAACGGGTTTATTTTAAATTCTGCCCATACGCATAGTGCGCCGGTGAAACAAAGGCCTGATACCAGATTCTTACGTGCAGAATGCGCGCTATCCAACCCTCGCCTCTCGCTCTAGCACTTGATCCGCTCTAAAACGCATACTTTATGCGCGTCGGCGAAACCGTCGACCAAAGCGTGCAGACACGCTAGGAAGAGCAAAGAAGATACTCCTCCATATCAGAAGTAAACTTAGGATTCGTTTTTTACTTTCACCTGCTTTGACTTTTGCAGGTCTTTGTAAACGAACCAAGCAAAACCACCTAAAAATGCAATTGTGCCACCGATTACGAGTAAGCTAGCGGCGATAGTTTCATCAAAATACATTGTTTGTTCCTCCTCAATTGTTGAGCCCAGATTAGCACCAGCCTAATCTCAAGCAATTGACATACATCAAACTAAGTTGCCTTTGTTCGTTATGGATTGCATCACGCTTTTTACGGCAATTGGCAATCACACTTGCTCATTACACGCACTTAGAACAGACTTCCCGCTTCGCTAACCACTTTGCAAGCAAGCCCATGTCTTTAATGTTCGAAGAAATTGATAGTCAGACCTCGCCACTTGGAGAGATCTCCCTCAGACGGCGGCGTCTGCCTGCTTTTGGCGAACGGGACATCTACGAAGTGAAACTTGGCGACGAGTTTTTAATGTCCAGTATGTTCGTCGATGCAGAACAAGCACTTTCAACACTCGGGCTTGCAGCACTAACAGGCAACTCTCTGGATGTTGTGGTTGGGGGTCTAGGCTTAGGTTACACGGCTGTAGAAGCGCTTAAAGACCCACGGGTAAATGAGCTTCTGGTGGTTGATGCGCTTGATACGGTTATTAACTGGCACAAAGACGAACTCGTGCCATTGGGGAAAATACTAAACGCTGATCAGAGAAATCGCTATATCAGTGGCAGCTTCTTTGACCTAGCCGTCGAGCCAAACTCGGGATTCGATCCAACACAGCCAGGCAGGCAATTTGACGCGATATTGTTAGACATAGACCACTCTCCAACAGAGTTTCTAAATAGCGCCAATGCCCACTTTTATACTAGCGAAAACTTGCGCCAGATGGCGGCACAATTAAAACCGAATGGTGTATTTGCCATGTGGTCTCAAAACCTGCCGGAGACCGAGTTTGAAGAACTGTTAAACACGGTATTTCCGAAAGTTGAATCGCACATCGTATCGTTTTTTAATCCTTTCAGGAGCCGAGAGGAAACAAATTCCGTTTACGTGTGCGTTGCATCTTAGCGTGTGCTTGTCCCAGATTGATCCATCATTCCAAAATTACCGTTTTGATCGAATTTATCGCGGACAAAATTCGGTATAGGACAGCTAGAAAAATCAGCAGCATTCACGAAAACATACACCGCTTCAGCGGTTGCAATCAGCGCGTGTCCAGCTGAACTGCGCACTTCAGTGTGCAGAGAAAACGAGCTGTTACCTATTCGGCCTACAGAGACATTGAGATCGAGCACATCGTCAAAGCGCGCAGGCGCCTTCCATTCGATCAACAATTTTACGATTTGATTCTCATAACCTTGCGCGAGTAACTCCTGATAACCTCCAAGTGCGGCACGCAAAAACTCCGTAGAGGCGAGGTCGACATAATCTGCATAGCGCGCGTTGAAGACCACATTCTGTGCATCACACTCGTTATAGCGAACGCGGATACGTAGCGTAAACCGAGCCATCACGCTTACTCGCTTGGCTTGGAGTCGAGCTTACGATCAATATCGTCAGCAGAACGGCGAACCGGCAATTGCTCCCAGGGCTCACCCCATGCTCGATTAACAATGCGACCTCGCTCAGTCGCTTCTCGCGCAGCGACCTCGGCCGTCCACCGCTGCACGTTACGATATGACTCTACATCAAGAAACGCCGCGGCATCGTAAAGCTTGCCTTGAGCCAATACCCCATACCAAGGCCAAATTGCCATATCAGCAATGGTGTACTCATCCCCCACCATGAATTGGTTCTGGGCCAAATGCTGATCTAACAAATCTAACTGACGCTTCACCTCCATCGTGTAACGATCAATCGGATACTCAAGCTTTTCCGGCGCATAGGCGTAGAAGTGACCAAAACCGCCTCCGAGGAAAGGCCCTGCTCCCATCTGCCACATTACCCAGCTCATGCACTCGGCGCGGCGCTGACCCGACTCAGGAAGAAATGCACCAAATTTCTCAGCCAGATAAAACAGAATCGCACCTGATTCAAAAATTCTCACATTCGACTTTTGGTCAAACAGTGCGGGAATCTTGGAGTTAGGATTAACCGCAACAAAACCACTTCCAAACTGATCACCTTCCATGATGTTGATTGGCCAGGCGTCGTATTCAGCTTCGTTAAATCCAGCCAATAACAACTCTTCAAGCATCATGGTCACCTTCACGCCGTTTGGCGTGGCCAAAGAGTAAAGCTGGAAAGGATGCGTACCAGATGGCAGCTCTTTCTCTTCACGCGCGCCTGCGGTCGGGCTATTAATGCTTGCGAACTTGCCCCCGTTCTCCGTGTTGGGCGTCCATACCTTTGGCGGTGTGTAAACGTTGTTGCTCGTGCTTTTAGCGGACATACACTCACTCTTTAGTGATGATAAATTGATTGGTTACGCTTTCGCGCTAGGACGAGCCGAAACAAGGTCATACCAGCGATTAAGATTGTGTTGATCCTCTCCACGACGCAACTTTATGACCCGCGCAAAATCAACTGTAATTAATGCTGTAATATCGGCAATGGAAAACGTGTCGCCTGCGATAAATTCTGAGTTAGCAAGATGCTTATCAAGCATATGCATAAACTTGCTGGCGTTTTTGAAGCAATCTTCACCCCATTCTTTGTTGGGCGTCATACGATCTGCGAAATAACCAGAGGTATGCTGAAACGCCAAGCCCACCATGTTCAAAAAGTACATCTCACAACGACGTTGCCACATTTCTATTTGCGCCTGTTCTAGCGCTTCAACACCAAACAAACTTGGCGTTGGATTCAACGCTTCGAAATAACGACAGATCGCCACAGACTCAGAAATGCACGTGCCATCATTCAGCTCCAAAACAGGAATTTTGGCAAACATATTTTTGTCACGAAAATCCGCGTTGCGGTTTTCGCCTTTCTGCAAATCGAGCTCCACAAACTCGACCGAATCAAGCAAGCCTTTCTCGGCTAAAAATAAGCGCACTCGACGCGCGTTCGGAGCAATTTTCTGTTCGTAAATTTTCATTATTATTCCTTATTTGCTGATCGCACTGTTGTTGATAAAGAAAGTGAAGCCGGCTATTTGAGATGCTCTGCATGGAAACGCAGATGCTCTTCGATGAAGCTCGCAATGAAAAAGTAACTGTGGTCATACGTTTCACGCATGTTGACCTGAGAGTAGCCCTTGTTTCTCTTTAAGGCTGCTTGCAGTTGCGTCGTACCAAGCTGTTCTTTGAGAAATTGGTCTTCAGAGCCCTGATCCACCAATATCGGCAAATGACTTTCAACTCGTTCTAGCAACAGAGTTGCGTCATGCTCGGCCCAAGCTTCGGTATCGTCTCCCAGATAGCCAGAAAAAGCTTTCTGACCCCATGGGCTCTCTACAGGATGACAAATCGGACTAAAAGCGGAAATAGAGCGGTAAAGATCTGGATGACGGAGCCCTATGGTCAAGGCACCGTGTCCGCCCATGGAATGCCCCATAATCGCAGCATTACCTTGCATTCCTAGCTGGCCAGACAGTAGTTCGGGCAACT
>NZ_LWFU01000548.1:0-17222 GCF_001635135.1 Oleiphilus sp. HI0080 | reverse complement strand
ATCACATAAGCCTGTCTGCCCTTCAGTTAAGGTTACGCTCTGAAACAAAAGAACAATTATTAAAACAATAAGACTTGAAGACTGATCATGGACTGCCGAACGCGAAGAGATTTAAAAGGTATTTATCATCGTGAAATTTTTGGAAATTCGCACGCTCAAGTTACTGTTTGCTGCAGCTGTTTGTCTGCCAGCGACAGTGTTGGCTGAATTACAGCCAATATCTGACGAAGAGCTTAGCGAATTCTCTGGTCAGGCGGCAGTCGCTTTTGATGTTGAACAGCTTGGTTCAACGAGTTACACGCGCGTGACCCTTGGCATGGAAGCAGATGTTCAGATGAACATCGACACGCTAGAAGCTGGTCGATACGATAAAGCGGGCGAGGCATTGGCGGCAGATATCGATATTACCAATCTTGGTCTTGGTTCGATTTCTACGGACGCGTCTAAAATACAGCTTGATGGCAACACCTATGCCGTCAACGACATTATTCCCTTTGAGTTAAATGACCCTTACTTTGAACTAGCGCGAGATGATCAGGATGAGCTGATTGGATTTCGGATCGGTTTCGGTGAAGCGCGTGGTCAGTTATCTGGCGATTTCAACAGCCTGTCTGGAAACGTCGAAATGGAAATCGTCGATTATTTCGGTACGCAGTACGAATCCTCTATGCTGAATGCCAATGGTGATCTCGATAATTCGCGATCGACTTACATTGGCGTCGATAAAGCTTATACGGGTGGTACGACGGATTGCAGTATTGCTTGGTACTGCTATGACTTAGGGTCGTTCAAGACTTTGGATATTGGTCAAAGAAACAAGACGACAGGAGCCGTTGATTATACAGAAGATTTCTTTATCGGTTTTCAGAAGCAAGCGACGGAATGGATGACGTCAGATGGCTCTCTAAATGCTGATTTAGGTGCCTTTATTAATCTTCCCACAGCAATGCAAATCGACATGAATTCTGGTTTGAATACGGCCGGTAATGAGCGTGTTCGTTTGGAATACATTGATCGCGGTAACGGCTTGTTCTAGCCTCTTAATCTAGAGCCGAGTATCATGCCGCTTTTGGATATTTTGGCTCGACTTTATGCAGACCATCTTCTGGCACGATTACGAGACTTTCGGTGCTGACCCTCAACGAGATCGCCCCTGCCAGTTCGCTGGAATTCGAACAGATCTAGAACTCAATGTTATTGATGACCCGGTTACTTTCTACGCTAAGCCTACCGAAGACTATCTGCCGGCTGTTCAAGCGTGTTTGGTGACCGGCATAACTCCGCAGGAGGCTGCGCAGAAGGGCTGTTCTGAGGCAGAGTTCGCGGCGAGAATTCAGGCTCAGTTTACCGAGCCGGGGACGTGCGTTGCCGGCTACAATAGTGTTCGGTTTGACGACGAGGTCAGCCGCAATCTTTTTTATAGAAACTTCTTTGATCCCTACGAGCGCGAGTGGAAGAACGGCAATTCGCGATGGGATATTATCGACGTTGTGCGTCTCACATATGCGTTGCGCCCAGAGGGTATTGAGTGGCCGGTTGGGGATGACGGTAAGGTCTCTTTTCGTTTGGAGAAACTGACGGAGATGAATGGCATTGCGCATGAGGCGGCTCATGACGCGATGTCGGACGTGTATGCCACTATCGCGTTGGCGAAATTGATTAAAGATAAGCAGCCTAAACTTTATAAACATGCTTTTGATTTGCGAACCAAGGCTGCTGTGAAATCGTTTTTCGAGCAAAATGGCGAGCAACCTTTTATTCATGTTTCTTCAAAGATACCTGTTGCGAAAGGCTGCTGTGCCATGATGTACCCTCTTATGCCGCACCCAACGAATCAAAATGCCATTATTTGTTTTGATCTTCGGCAGCATCCGAGCGTGCTGATGAATCATTCGGCAGACCAGTTGCGAGAGATGATTTATGCCAAGACTCAATTTGATGAGCTCGGCAGAGTATTGGCTGAGCGTCCGGCAATCAAGCTTGTTCATCTCAACAAGTGCCCTATGGTTGCTCCTGCAGCTATGATTAAGGTTATTCCAGAAGATCGATTGAAGGATTGGGACTTGGATCTCGAGGTGATGCGAGAGCACCTTAAACTGCTTCGCTCGTCAAAAGAGTCGGTGATGCACGTAAAAGAGGTGTTCGAGAGTGATCATGATTTTGCGACAATCACAGATCCAGACCTGATGATTTATAGTGGAGGTTTTTTTTCGCCAAAAGATAAGACAGAGTTGTCGCGTGTTCAGCGCCTCGATGCAAATGGTTTGGCGGACTATGCTACGTCCTTTGAGGATGCGCGATTGGACGAGATGTTGTTTCGATATAAGGCCAGAAGCTTTCCCGATTCACTAAGCTCGGACGAGCGCGAGAAGTGGCTTGCATACTGCCAAGCTCGATTGCTTGGTGCAGACCATGACTGTCGAAATTTTTCAGAATTTTCGAAAGAGCTCAAAGCTGCCGCTGCGCAGACGGAGCCTGGATCAAGAGCGTCACAAATTCTGGAGGAGTTACAACTCTATGCGGAGTCGATCTATCCATACTGATTAATGCAATCCTGTTTCGTTGTAGCTCATTGAGATGTAGTAAGTGAAGTCCTTATGAAAATCTTCTTCGGGAGGTCTGGGGTAAGGGCTAGCGTTATAAGCGGCGGTGATAGCTAGGGGTTCAATCTCAAGAGGGGTGCTTTTTTGAATAATCTTTGCAGACTTAATTGCGCCATTCTCGAACAGTCTAACCCGCAGTCGAAAATCAATTTGGGTTTCACCCTTTCTTTCCATAAAGCTATGAAACTGATCGTAAAGAGCGCCACTGAGTAGGTGGTTAAGTAGTGCCACTTCGTAGTCGCTCATGATCTGGCTTTCTTGTGTTGTTACCGCCTGAATTTGTTGTTGTTCTTTTAGGTCGCTTGAAAAGAGCTGCCTAACGGAAGATGTCTGCGCACGACTCCTTGTTGACTGTGCGTTGACCCTCGATTGGGTACGCTCACTTGCTAATCGATTTTCTGAAGCCTTAGCCTGATTTTTATCGGCTTTATTCGAGTTTTTTGCGGCGAAATTGCTATCGCTAACTGTTGTTAGATTCTTTGTTTTATGCGATTGCTCATGGGTTCTGGATTCTTTGCTTGCATTGCTTGGTTGGCTATCTGGAGCTACTACGAGTGTCACCGGAATGCTCTTCTTGACGGGATCTGGTGTTGGGGCGGGCCACAAGTTTAGGAGAGCGTACAAGACAATATGGGAGCAAATGGCGATGGAAAGCGCTAGAACTAAAGCGTGGTGATTCATGTCGGGTGAGCAGGTACTCTCAGTTAATGGCGTTTGATGTTTGCCATGACATGGCTCAGAGCTCGATCAACGAGTGCTCCTTTTTCTAAAAGTGTAATGCGTTTTTGCGTAAACGCGCGAACAAGCTCGTTACGGGGGAGCTCTAACGCGTGGAGGCCTAGACGGTCGACGAATACATAGGTGTCTGCCTCAGAAATTTGGCTGACTAGCTTATACCGCTTTTTTCCTTCCCAGGAGCCTTCAAGCTCTACCCATGACCCCGGGACAAGGCTAGATATCTGGAGATCGGCCGCTGTTGAAGATGAGTTGCTTCTTGTCGGAGCTTCGCGAACAGCGCCTTTTGGAGCGGTCTTGGTTCGCTTAAAGCTCGCGGAGTTTGGTGTTTGGTTGCTCAGGGAACTTTCTCGGAACAGTGTTGCTAGAGCTTTCCTGATTTGTTCAAGCAAGGTGTTCGACTTGCTTTGATCATAGGAAATTGTTTCTAAGCCTGCTCCTATCTGCTTTAGGAGTTTGGGGACGATGGAAACCCATTTTTGGCGATCAGCATCGCTATGGTGATTCTCTGCGCACCAGATAAGCTCTTCCGCGATACGGCGAGTGTTTTCCCAGTTGTGCTCGCTTGCATCTCGGAGAAACGCGAGGAACATGACCCGTCGCCAAGGGCCATTAAGTAGCTCCAGTATGCTTGGGGGAATCGCCTTGGTAGATGTTATATCGCTCAAGGTAGAGTCTATGAACTCTTGAGCGACTCTGCTTTTTATTCGGCCTTCTTCGGTCAGTTTTGTGCGCTGCTCAAGAAGGTGTCGTTTCTTCTCTTCGCGCTCGCACAAAAAGCGTAATTCATCATCGGCTTTCGCGAATAGCGCGCTGTTTTGCTCGTCAGAGCTACTGACCGTCAATACGATTTTTTTAATCGCTGCATATAGCGGCTGTTTTGTTGATTCTCCAGAGGGCGTCCAACCGATCGCTGCTTTAGCGAGGCGATCGAGGAAGGTTCGGGTAGGGTGCTGATGGTCGTAAAAAAAGTTTGGATCCTGCAAAACCGCTTTCAGAACAGGGATTTGAAGACGTCCAATCAGCGCCTGCATTTCAGGGGCAAGGTTTCTATCATCCAAAATGAATTCGAACAACATCGCCACGAGGTTGATGATATCAAGATCTTCTTCAGATACAGACTTCGATTTTGAGTGTTCTAAGGTGCTAGAAATGTTTTTCAAGAGCTCTGAAGAAGCCAGGGGCTTCATTTGATTGGCTGCTTCTAGCTGCCTTAATTGGGATGCTATTGTGTCTAGCGCGCTTAAAATTTCGCTTCTAGATGCTGATGGCCAAACCCCGTTTTCGCCATGACTCGCGCTATCAAGCTGAAAACCTGTTTTTGCTTTCGTTTGATGGTTTTGGCTTGGCTCTGAGGTGGTGCTTGATGAGCTTTGATTTGCGCGAATCGTTCTGTGATCAAGACCAGGCAGAATGTCCTGCTTTTGCAGGCACTCGTTCACCTCGCTCAGGGCGTTTGCTAAGCCTGAAAATACGTGTTTGTCGATGTACTTATAAACCAGTAGAAGCTCGGTTAGCTGGATATCAAGGGATTTGCAACTTTGGTGGATGATATCTGCCAGAGTGCTAGGGCTTAGAGGGTTTTGTTCTGGGCTCAGTGGAGAGCCAAGTATCGCTTCAAGTCTTGGACCGAGCGTCAGCATCACATGTTGGGCGCTTTTCTGTGCCTTATTGCTCATCGTTTCAAGAGCAAGGCTCTCCTCGAGCGTGTTTGGGTCGACGAGCGCTAAGGTATCGCTTTGCTTATGCAAGCTTGAGCTTGCGGTGAGCGGCTTTTGGCTGAGTATTGCTCTTGACAGTTCGTCAATAATGTTCTGTTCAATCGATTTACGGCGAAGTCTTAGTTCTCGCATCGATTCAAAATATCGATTTTGCTCATTGTTGTTGCGAGCATTGTTCGCAAGGTCAAAAAATGCATCATCGATCGCATCAAAAGAGAGTCGCAAGCCTTCCTTCAGCGCGCCCAAGTAGGGTTTGGTAGCCGAATCAAAGTTGAAGGTTTTAGCCTCTGATAAAAGAGACTTGTTGCGATGTTCAGAAATGTTTGTTCCGCCTTATTAACCGGTATAAGGTGCCTTTACACTTCGCAAAGGAGTGTCACATAACGATACAACGAAGAATTTACGCTCATTGGGTGCTTTTGGCAACAAATGAAGGCCTCGAGATGGCTTTTGCTCGGTGAAATGGGGACTTGTTAACCTTTGTTTGCACGAACAGTCTTTATGAGACTCTCTTTTACTTGGCGTACTTCCAAGTGGTAACCGTTAATGCTGAGGCTTAGCGGCAGTTCGGGGATAAATTCGAGCTCCTCGATTATGAGGCCGTTAAGTGTTTTTGGGCCATCTGTTGGAAGACTCCAATTCAAAGTCTTGTTTATGGAGCGGATGGTTGTGGACCCGTCGATTAGATAGCTCCCATCTTCTTGTTTAGTAATGTCTGAGCCGCTTGAGGTTGAGTAATCGGTTGTGAATTCGCCAACAATTTCTTCGAGGATGTCTTCCATCGTTGCTAAGCCTAGAACGTCACCATACTCATCTACCACAATCCCAATACGCCGCTTTTCTTTTTGGAATTGCAGAAGTTGCTGGTTTAGGGGGGTGCTCTCGGGAATAAAATACGGCTCTCTGCAAACCTGCAAAAGGAGTGCCTTATTTGCTTCTTGAGCGGATATTACTCTTGTCATGTTTCTAAGGTGTAGGACACCGATGATGTTGTTTATATTGCCTTTATAAACAGGGACCCGTGTGTGTTGAGAGTCTTTTACTTGGTCTATGAGGTCATCCATGCTGTCGTCGATATTTAGCCCAATAATTTCACTCTTTGGTACCATGATGTCATTAACAGTCACCTTCTCAAGGTCTAGTATGCTGATCAGCATATCTTGGTGGGTGCGCGGGATCATGCCTTTTGCCTCGTGCACAAGTGTCTTTAGTTCCTCTCGACTAATATGGCTTTCGCTTTGTTTGCTTGTATCAATTCCTAGCGCTTTTAATAGTCTGCTAGTAATCAAGTTCATGGACCACACCGCGGGATAAAGTAACTTGAGCAAAGGCGTGAGTACGTGAGAAGCGGCGAAAGCAATTCTTTCTGGGTGGTAGGCCGCGTATGTTTTTGGCGTTATTTCCGCAAATATAAGAATCACTAAAGTAAGCAGCGCTGTCGCAATGGCTATTCCTGCATCGCCCCAGAGGCGAATTGCGATAACAGTAGCAATCGATGATGCCAGTATATTAACGAAGTTGTTGCCAATTAGTATGACGCTGATCAATTGGTCAGTGCGTGCGAGCAGTTCGCTTGCTTTGCGAGCGCCTTGGTGTCCTTGCTTTCGCAAGTGCTTTAGCCGGTATTTGTTGAGCGAAAGCATTCCGGTTTCGGAGCTGGAGAAGAATCCCGACAATACGATAAGAAATGCTAACGAGCCAAAAAGCCAAGTAAGAGAGGTGTCGTCCACTTTAAATTGCGTCCTAGGGGGTTGGATAAACTAAAGAATCGTTTCTAGAACGAATTTGGTGCCAAAGAAGCCAAGCATTAGTGATGCTGTGGCCCAGAGAGTGAGAGAGGCTGCAAGGGCGCCTCTCCAGCCATATTTTCTTCTCCCGATCAAAAGTGCTGTGTAAAGGCTGAGCGCAACTAGTGAGAAAAATGTCTTGTGTGCTAAGTGTTGTGCGAACAGGTTATCTATGAACAAGAAACCTGCAAAAATTGCGGCTGCGAGCAGGATTGTTCCGGACTTTAAAAGATCGAATAGGATGCTTTCCATTACGAGCAGGGGGGGTAACTTGTCTACCCAGCTTTTTCGTTGATGTAATTTGAGCTGTTTGTTGCGATAGACCACCAGAATCGCTTGAATGGCAGCCAGCGATAATATGCAGTAGGCGAGAATGGACAGGGTGATATGGACAAGGATGCCAGAGTTAAATCGGGTGTCCGTGTAGGTCGGATCGGAAATTAAAAATGCTAGGGTGCTCGCGATTGCTGCCGGATAAACAAATAGCAGCATGCTTTGTACTGGGTATCGAAGAGAAATTAATAGGAGTAGAGATACGCCGATAGCGGTTACGAGTAAGGCGCTATTCACCAAAGTGAAGTAATCAATAGACTGTGTCTGCAGGTTGGTGGTCAGTAGCAAAACTTGAAGGCATGCGGCGACGAGGCCGCTTAACAGTGGAAGGGCGTTTTGCGTTCTATTGGCTTTCAGGCGAGTTGTAGCTTCGTAAACGGTGCCCAGTCCATACAGTCCGATGGAGATAAAGGCCAGTAAGGTTGCGTTCATTTAACCCTTTCGGTGAAACACTTTCGATTTAATTAATTGTGATAGGCGTTATAATGCGCTGTTTGCAACTACTTGGCAATAATCTTCAGAGCAATACGACATGTTTGAGAATCTTAGCGATAGGCTATCCGAAAGCCTCAAAAAAGTTACCGGTCAGGCAAAGCTGACTGAAGACAATATCAAAGGCACTCTGCGTGAGGTGCGAATGGCACTGCTTGAAGCAGATGTAGCGCTCCCCGTTGTAAAAGACTTTATAGAGCAAGTAAAGACGAGAGCTCTGGGTCAAGAGGTGATGAGGAGTCTCTCTCCCGGTCAAGAGTTTATTCGGATCGTCAATGATGAATTGACGGCCGTAATGGGTGCTCAGTCTGAAGGATTGATTCTTAATGCCCAGCCTCCCGCAGTGGTATTGATGGCGGGTTTACAGGGTGCGGGTAAAACCACCTCGGTAGCAAAGCTTTCTCGATATCTGTCCGAGCGTGAAAAGAAAAAGGTGATGGTCGTTAGCGCTGACGTATACCGTCCAGCTGCGATCAAGCAGCTTGAGACTCTTGCCGGGGAGGTGGGCGCGTCTTTTTTTCCGAGCTCCACCGATCAGAAGCCGATAGATATTGCGCAGGCGGCCATTGCTGAAGCAAAGCTCAAATTCATGGATGTCTTGATTATTGATACTGCAGGTCGTCTTGCAATTGATCAGGAGATGATGGGTGAGATTTCCGAGTTGCATCGCGCTGTTAATCCTGTTGAGACTCTGTTTGTCGTTGATTCGATGACTGGTCAAGATGCTGCCAATACAGCCAAGGCTTTTAACGATGCCTTGCCTTTGACCGGCGTGGTGCTCACCAAGGCTGATGGTGATGCTCGGGGTGGTGCGGCACTTTCTGTTCGTGCGATTACGGGTAAGCCAATCAAATTTATGGGTGTCGGCGAGAAAGTCGATGCGCTAGAGCCGTTCTATCCAGATAGGCTGGCTTCAAGAATTCTGGGAATGGGTGATGTTCTCAGTCTCATTGAGGATGCTGAGCGAAAGCTTGATAAGCAAAAGGCCGACAAGCTTACTAGGAAGATTAAAAAGGGTAAGTCGTTTGATCTTGAGGACTTTAGAGACCAGTTGCAGCAAATGAAAAACATGGGTGGGGTCGCAGGCCTACTAGATAAGCTGCCAGGTATGGGGCAGATGGCGCAGGCCGCGCAGTCCCAAGTTAATGATAAATCTTTGGGTCAGCTGGAAGCTATCATAAGCTCGATGACTGCAAAAGAGAGGCGTTATCCTGATGTTATTAATAATAGCCGCAAACGCCGCATCGCTACTGGCTCTGGTACGCAGATTCAGGATGTGAATCGTCTGCTTAAACAGCACAAGCAGATGGCTAAGATGATGAAAAAATTCTCCAAGAAAGGTGGCATGATGAATATGATGCGAGGCATGCAAGGAATGATGCCGCCGGGCGGCGGCGGTGGCGGTCCGTTTGGGCGTTTTTAGAGTTTGGGCATCGCTCAAAGTGAAAATCTAGGTAAAAAAGCATTTTAGTGTTTTCAATTTTAGGGAATTGCTTTAGAATACGCGCCCTTTCGAGTGCCCGTTGTTTTGTTTGGCGAAACATCGGGTGCTAATTAGTAAACTGTTTATCAGGATGTATTAGCAAACATGGTTAAAATCCGTTTATCACGTGGCGGCTCTAAGAAGCGCCCATTTTATCATTTGACAGTGGCTGACAGTCGTTCTTCTCGCGACGGTCGTTTTATTGAGCGTGTAGGTTTCTTTAACCCCATTGCTCGCGGCCAGGAAGAGCGCTTGCGTGTTGATTCTGATCGTATTGAATATTGGGTAGGTCAGGGCGCACAGATTTCAGATCGCGTTAAAAGCTTAATCAAAGACGCTTCAAAAGCTGCTTAATTGATTGAGGCCCTAAGGTGAGTGCATCAGCTGAAACCGTTATGGGCAAGGTGACATCTGTTTATGGTGTCAAAGGATGGGTTAAGGTTTTTTCTTACACTCAGCCTAAAGAGAATCTTTTAAAATACAAAACCTGGTCGCTGCGGAAAAATGGCAAAGATCAGGCGGTCAAGGTTCTCTCGTGCAAAGTGCACGGCAACGGTTTGGTGGCTCAGATTGATGGTTACAACGATAGGGATAAGGCAAAAAGTCTTACCGAGTCGTTTATAACGATTAGTGTTGATGAGTTGCCTGACTTGGATGGCGATGACTATTACTGGCATCAGTTGGAAGGCTTGAAAGTATTAACTGCTGCTGGTGAGTTGTTGGGGGTGGTGCATCATTTGATGGAAACCGGCTCTAACGATGTGCTCGTTGTTCGGAAATGTCCGGGAAGCTTGGATAGTAAAGAAAGGTTAATTCCCTATTTGCCAGACCAAGTAGTAACATCCGTCGACCTTGAAAAGCAAGAAATTCTGGTCGATTGGGATCCCGAGTTTTAGGTATATGTGGTTTGGGCTAGTTAGTCTATTTCCTGAAATGTTTGAACAATTCACTTCTGTGGGAGTGTTTGGGCGGGCAGTGAGCTCTGGTCTGGTAGAGGTTTCTGTGACAAACCCTAGAGACTTTGCGTTCGATAAGCATCGTGTTGTCGATGATCGCCCTTACGGCGGTGGGCCTGGAATGCTTATGAAGGTACAACCTCTTCGTGACGCCATCGAGTCTGCCAAGAGGGAGTTGAGAGACAGCAGAGGCATAGAGGGAAAAGTGATTTATCTCTCTCCACAGGGCCGTAAGTTAGATGATGCGCTTAGTCGCGATCTATCTCAGGAACAGGGCTTGATCTGTGTTTCGGGGCGTTATGAAGGAATTGATGAGCGAGTTATTGAGTCGCACATCGATTTAGAGGTGTCCATTGGGGATTATGTTCTCAGTGGTGGCGAAATAGCATCGATGGTTTTGATGGATGCTGTTGCGAGGCATGTGAAAGGTGTTTTGGGGCATTCCTCATCGGCAAACGAAGATTCGTTTGCGGACGGTTTGTTGGATTGTCCACACTATACTCGACCGGAGGTGTTAGATGGCCAGAAAGTGCCTGATGTGCTGCTCTCTGGTGATCATGAAAGAATTCGAAAGTGGCGCGTTAAGCAGTCACTTTGCAGAACGTACGAGCGACGACCAGACTTGCTCGACAAAAAAGATCTAACGCGAGAGCAAAAACAGCTTTTGGATGAGTTTTTAAAAGACGTGAATCGGTAAGTAAGGTTGCGATAACCTGACTTACTCTATTTTTGGAGTATAAAATGAGCAGCAAAAACAACATCATCAGCGCATTAGAAGCTGAGCAAATGACAGCGGATATTCCTGAGTTTGGCCCAGGCGATACCGTTGTAGTACAAGTGAAGGTTAAAGAGGGCAACCGCGAGCGTTTGCAGGCTTTTGAGGGTGTCGTGATTGCGAAGCGTAACCGTGGTCTTAACTCTTCGTTCACCGTTCGTAAGATTTCTTACGGAGTTGGTGTTGAGCGTACCTTCCAGACATTCAGTCAGCTTGTCGATAGCATTGCGGTCAAGCGACGTGGCGATGTTCGTCAGGCGAAGCTTTACTACTTGCGTGAGCTCAGTGGCAAGGCTGCGCGTATCAAAGAGAAGCTAGGTTAATCGCCCATTGATTAAAAAACCTCGACATTGTCGGGGTTTTTTTGTTTCAGGCTTCGCTTTACGATGACGCTAGGGTGTATTACTTACGGATTTGATTTTTGTGAGGCTTAATTGGTTACCGATTCTTCGATATTGATAAATCGTTTCGTTGGTATGCTGTGGCTAGAGCATGGTCTTAGCGAAAATACCCAGCAGGCCTATAGAAAAGATGTTGAGTTATTTGCAGGGTGGCTTGATACATCAGAAAGTAGTCATTTGCTTAGTGTGACGCCATCTACAGTTCAGTCTTATCTTGCCTATCGCATGCGCCAAGGGGCTAAGGCGACGTCGAGTGCCAGAACGCTTTCTAGTATCAAGCGATTCTATCGTTTTGCCAAGCGAGAGGGTTTGATTGAGTTAGATCCTAGTTCAAACATCGAAAGCCCAAGGCTTGGCCGTAAGCTCCCGCTAACGCTTACCGAGAGTGAGGTCGATTCATTGCTTCATGCACCTGATATGACGACCTCTATCGGGCAACGAGATTTTGCAATGATCGATTTGATGTATAGTTCTGGGCTTCGAGTCTCTGAATTAGTTACGCTTCGGACGTTTCAGTACGATGCTGATAAAGGTTTTGTGCGGGTAATAGGTAAAGGTTCTAAGGAGCGCCTCGTCCCAGTTGCGCTTGCGACATGCGCAACACTAGAGCGCTATTTGTTAGAGACGAGGCCGATTTTGTTGGTCGGAAATCAGGCCGAGGATATTATGTTCCCAAGCTCTCGAGCGAAAGCGATGACCCGACAAACTTTTTGGCACCGAATCAAGGTGTATGCAAAACAGCTTGGAATAAGCGCTAAATTAAGTCCTCACACGCTCAGACATGCTTTTGCAACACACTTGGTAAATAATGGTGCGGATTTAAGAGTTGTTCAGATGTTGCTTGGTCATAGCAGCTTGTCAACAACACAAATTTACACGTATGTGGCACAAGAGCGCATGCAATCATTACATGCGGCATATCATCCGAGGGCTTAGCGGAACTTTGATGACGAATTGGCGTCATAAAACTATATTCATTTAGAGAAGGGTTTTTGATGAGGTTTTTCAGCATTATATCGGTAGTGGGGTTGTTCTTGTGGTCGGCGCTGTCTTCTGCAGAGCAAGCTAATATTGAAAAAGCGCTCGCGGCCGCTGTTCCGCAACTGAGCGTATCGGCTGTGAGTGAGAGCGAGATACCGGGCTTGTACCGTGTTACAGATCAGCGTGGGCAGGTTATATTTGCCAGTGCTGACGGTGCATATTTTATAACTGGTGAGTTGTATAGCACTGTCGGTGGAGCTTTAGTTAATTTAAGTGAGAAGGAGCGTCAAGGGCAACGTTTGGATGAATTGGCCAGCCTGAAAGATGGTGACAAAATAACCTTTCCTGCCAAAGGCGAAGAAAAGGCTCACGTAACAGTATTCACTGATATCGACTGCGGTTATTGTCGTAAGCTGCATGGAGAAGTGCCGCGTATGAATGAGCTTGGTATTTCAGTCAGTTATTTGGCATTTCCGCGTGCTGGAGTGGGTAGCCCTTCATACGATAAGCTCGTAAATGTTTGGTGTTCCGATGATCGTCTTGACGCGATGACACAGGCCAAAGCTGGCAAAGTTGTTCCTAAGAAGAGCTGTGAGAACCCAGTAGCTGCTGAGTATAGCCTTGGCAATAAGCTTGGCGTTACGGGTACGCCCGCAATAGTCTTAAGCGATGGAGCCTTAGTGCCAGGGTATGTTCCCGCTGAGCAGCTTGCGCAGGGTTTAGGCCTTGTTAACTAGTTGCTAAGTGGGCTGCATTTTTTGGCAGCTCAAGAGCTTTACTGGTTCAAACTCTGATGAATTTCCGGTCTTCAAGTTCGTGACTTGATTCTTTTTGTTGGCGTTAGCCGTTATACTGTCGCCCCTTTTTTATGGGCTGTTCTGTATAGCGGTTGACGCTTTTTGCGAGGTGTGTATTTTGAAAACTCTTAGGTTGGGCATTTGCGGTCTTGGTACTGTTGCGAGTGGTGTTGTTAATGTTCTAAACCGAAATCGAGATCTTATTACATCTCGCGCAGGCTGTTCCATTGAGATCGTGCAGATTGCATCACGCCGAAAAAAGGATAATTGCGATTTAACCGGAATCGACTTTACGACCGACCTTGATGCGGTAGTAAATAATCCTGATATTGATGTTGTGCTTGAGCTAATTGGCGGCTACGAGACAGCAAGAACTGTGGTCGAGAGCGCTCTAAAAGCCGGTAAACACGTAGTGACTGCTAATAAAGCGCTGATTGCAGAGCATGGTAATGAGTTGTTTGCTCTTGCTCGAGAGAACGGTGTCTCTATTGGTTACGAAGCCGGTGTTGCCGGAGGTATCCCCGTTATAAAGGCTCTACGGGAAGGTTTAACCGCAAACGCTATCACTAGTCTGGCCGGTATTATTAATGGTACGGGTAACTTCATTCTTACCGAGATGAAAGACAAAGGTCGCGCGTTTGAAGACGTTTTAGCTGAGGCGCAAGCGCTTGGATACGCTGAGGCCGACCCTACATTTGATGTTGAAGGTATTGATGCGGCGCATAAACTTACTATTTTGGCTTCGTGTGCCTTTGGCATGCCTTTGCAGTTTGATAAAACGTTTACTGAAGGGATAAGTAATCTTTCAACTTTTGATGTTAAGCATGCAGCGGAACTTGGCTATGTGATAAAGCATTTGGGCATTGCTTGTAAGCGAGAGAATGGTGTCGAGGTGCGAGTCCATCCTACCTTGGTTGCGGATGATGAGTTAATTGCTCGCGTTGATGGAGTAATGAATGCAGTGCTCGTTAATGGCGATGCAGTAGGTAAAACTCTTTATTACGGAGCGGGTGCAGGTTCTGAAGCAACTGCATCGGCAGTGCTTGCTGATGTTATTGATATTGCCCGGGAGTATGCCAGCGGTGTTGCCGGGGTTGTTCCTTCTCTGGCGTTTACTGATGAGCTTTTAAATGACCTGCCAGTGCTTCCTATCGACGAAGCGGTGTGTCCGTTTTACTTACGGATTATGGTTGATGACTCACCAGGCACTCTCGCGAAAATTTCTTCCGTAATGAGTGAGCATGGTATCAATATTGAGTCCGTTGCTCAGAACGAAGCCGAGCAGGTCGGTGATGTGATTCCTTTAATTATAATGACTCATGAGGTTAGTGAATCGCTTATGAATAAGGCTATTTCGGCCATTGAGGCGTTGGAATCCACACAAGGCAGCATCGTAAAAATCCGTGTCGCACAGTTTTAAAACTCAAGGTTTAGGTAACGAACGTGAAATATATTAGTACCCGCGGTAACGCACCCGCACTCGAATTTGAAGATGTTTTGCTAGCAGGCTTGGCGTCTGACGGAGGGCTTTATGTTCCAGAAACGCTACCAAGGTTTACTCAAGAGCAAATCGCTTCTTGGCGCGGACTGCCGTATACCGATTTGGCGTTTAATGTTATGTATCCTTTTGTTGAGGGCGCAATCCCCGAAGATGACTTTAAAACGATGGTCGATGAAACCTATAAGGTATTCGAGCATCCTGCTATTGCACCTCTTGTTCAAATCGACACCAACGAATGGGTTATGGAGCTTTTTCGTGGCCCGACTCTCGCATTTAAGGACTTTGCGCTTCAGTTACTAGGGCGATTACTTGATTACGTACTAAAGCGTCGTAACGAGCGCGTTGTCATTATGGGGGCGACATCAGGGGATACGGGCTCTGCTGCAATAGAGGGTTGCAGGCACTGCGATAACGTAGATATCTTTATATTGCACCCATTTGAGCGTGTTTCAGACGTTCAGCGTAAGCAAATGACAACCGTTTTTGCAGACAATGTTTTCAATATTGCCGTAGAGGGTAATTTTGATGATTGTCAAAATATGGTTAAGCAGAGTTTTGCTGACCAATCCTTCCTGGAAGGTACTCGCCTTGTTGCGGTGAACTCAATCAACTGGGCTCGAATCATGGCTCAGATCGTTTATTACTTCAGTGCTTCTTTGGCTCTCGGTGGTCCATCTCGCAGTATTTCTTTTTCGGTTCCTACTGGCAACTTTGGAGATATATTTGCTGGTTATCTGGCAAGAAACATGGGATTGCCCATCAATCAGCTTGTCGTGGCAACGAACCGCAATGATATTCTGCATCGTTGTATTAGCAAGAATCGCTATGAGCTGGAACCTCTTCATAAAACGTTGTCGCCGAGTATGGATATTATGGTCTCGAGTAACTTTGAGCGCCTGTTGTTCGATTTGTACGGCCGAGACGGTAAAGCGATCTCTGAACTGATGGAAAAATGGAAGGCTGAGTCTGGTTCTATTGAGGATAGTCGTTGGAAGACTGCTCGTGATTTATTTGATAGTTGGGCGTCTGATGATGAGCAAACGTGTGCGACTATTAAAGATGTGTACGAGACGACGGAGTATTTGCTTGATCCTCATACGGCGATCGGCGTTGATGCGGCCCGCAATACGCGAAGAGATCCCTCGATACCCATGGTTACGCTTGGCACGGCGCATCCTGTGAAGTTTCCAGAGGCTGTTGAGCGAGCGGACGTCGGAGTTTCTCCAGCGTTGCCGCATCATATGGCGGACCTATTTGATAGAGACGAGCGCTACGAGGTGCTCGCGAATGATCTGGAGACGGTTCAAGCGCATGTCGCAGCCCATAGACGTAAGTAAATTCTTCGAGCGGCTGTTGTCTTAAAGGCTCAGTCGCTTCGCTTTTGGTAAGGGTCTGGCATCATGGCTAAAAAGATACTCTCGAGACCTATCCCAGAGGATATTCCCCATTTTACTGGTCTTCCGGCGTTTTTGTCGCGTATTTATGCCTCCCGTGGTGTTAAGTCAGAGAATGAGCTACAACTTAACTTGTCACGTCTCGCAGATTTAACAAGTCTTAAGGGGCTTGATTCCGCTGTAAACCTACTCGTAACAGCCCTAACATCTGGTCAAAAAATTACGATTATTGGTGATTTCGACGCTGATGGTGCAACCAGTAGCACGCTTGCGGTAGAGGCGTTAACTGCGATGGGGGCAAAGGACTGCGGTTACCTTGTACCCGATCGTTTTAAATTCGGTTATGGGCTAACGCCTGAGATCGTTGAGCTGGCGGGCCAGAATAGTCCCGATATTCTCCTTACTGTTGATAATGGTATTTCGAGTTTCGAGGGGGTGGCCCGTGCGCACGAATTAGGGATGAAAGTGATTGTCACGGATCATCACCTTCCAGGGGATTCGCTCCCCGATGCGGACGCCATCGTCAATCCTGCTCAGCCAGAATGTGAGTTTCCAAGTAAAGCCTTGGCCGGCGTAGGTGTTATTTTTTATGTGATGTCTGCATTACGTGCGCGCCTTCGTGAGTCGGAATGGTTCTCAAAACAGTCGATTAAAGAGCCTAACATGGCTGATTACCTTGATTTGGTTGCTCTCGGTACAGTCGCTGACTTGGTCCCACTAGATTTTAACAATCGGATTTTGGTTGAGCAGGGTATTCGACGAATGCGAGCAGGGCGCGCGCGCCCGGGCATCTCTGCCTTATTTGAGGTGGCCGGTAGAGAGATTAAAAACGCTGTTGCGAGCGATTTAGGCTTTGCCATTGGGCCTCGGTTGAACGCAGCGGGTCGCTTGGATGACATGGCTACTGGGATTGAATGTTTGCGTTCGAGAGATCTCCTTGATGCAAGACAGCGCGCGCAGAGCCTAAACGCCCTCAACCAAGAACGTAAACATATTGAAGATGAAATGCGACGCGATGCTGAGGCGGCGTTGTCGGAAATCGAGCAGTCAGAAGAGCATTCTACGAGCATGTCCGTAGTGTTGTATGAGCCTCATTGGCATCAAGGCGTGATTGGCATACTCGCATCTCGAATTAAAGAGCGGTTAAACCGCCCAGCCATCGCCTTTGCGCCAGAATCGGATGACCCAGAGAATATTCATATATTGAAAGGATCTGCGCGTTCGATTTCCGGTTTGCATATGCGTGATGCGCTAGACCTAGTT
>NZ_LWFU01000547.1:0-5103 GCF_001635135.1 Oleiphilus sp. HI0080 | reverse complement strand
AAGCTACCAGCTTCGCTACATCATGCATAAAAAGGGAGTACCAGTGATATTTACCNGAAAAATTATTTCCCATCTCACTTCGCACAAACTTTGNGTCTTCCCCCCCCCCCATTATTGAAACAAGCAAAGCTACCTTAGGTATTTGAACTAGGTAAAGCAAAAGCACTAAAAGAGAAAGAGTTAAAAGCACAAACAGTGCAAAATGCTCAAAAGGTAGCAACTCATTGATAAAAACAGATCGGTTAGGCTTTAACCTCGAAGTAGCAAATGCCCTAGCAAATAGAAAAAACCCCAAGACCATGGAAACAATTGTAAAGCTCGACGCCATCCATGCAGTGAGAACCAAGTCTTGACGCTCTATACCAATAGCAACCCGATAATCGATTAATTGAAAATAAAGTAGAAAATACCCAGCGTAACCAAGAAGAATCATTGAGACAAAGGTAAATGACGGTATTGATAGACGAGTTACTGGGTAACCAATCTTATTCATTATCCATGAGAACAAAAAAGGGATAACAAAAAATAGTATGACAAACAAGAAGTCCTGCACCATAGCTTTAATCAAACACCGCGCAATGTAGCGTTAAGAACACTAAAAAAACCATTTTTGATGTCGATAGAAGAAAGCGACGAATTGTGCCAAAGCAAAGCAAAGTCACCATTGACTTGATAGCAAGTAGTTTTCATTCGGTGCATAAACTTGAGAGCTTCTTCCGTGACGCCTAAATCCATATAGCGATCATCAATGACCGTACATTCCATAACCACCAACGGTCGCTGCTTTAAACGAAGCTTCTCCTGCTTTTGCCAACTCCACATACTGAACTCATGACATGTACCAAACCTAAAGCCAGCATGGTCGGCATAACCGCCGGTTGTATCGTATTCAAAGCCAGCATCATCTAACAAATCTGGCGTAATAGACGAATCCCAACGCAGATAGTGCTGCCTGTTGCCTTTAATCTTTTGCCCTATTCCTAACTCTCGTAAAGTTCCTTCCAACAGGGCTTTTTGCTTTTTAAGTTTGGTGCCATCTTGATATGTCTGATAACTACCATGCACACCTATTTCGTGGCCACGCTCATCGATCTTGATCAAAAGCTCTCGAATATCCTTATCTTTAAGCGAATAATCACCATTGCCAGGTTCAATCGATTCAGGAATGAAATAAAAAGCCGCTTTTAAACCATTCTGCTCACACACATCCATGTACCAATCAAAGGTGTAATTTGGGTCAAACCGAAAATCACCTTTTTTATTGAAATGATATCGCTGTATGCGCTTTAACGCTTCAGTAACACTTTTTCGTTTAAGCAGGTCTGCAGCACACGTTCGTAGTAATCTTGGTAAGGTCTTTACTGTCGGGTCAAATGGCGTATCTGCATCACAGCTAACAAATATTTTTGGGGTGCGCTCTTTTCGTTGTAGCTCTGGCCAAAGCTTGGTCATACAAGCCCATAACAATTCGACATACTCGTCGACTATCGGACGTTCAAGAAAGCCATATTTATATGCAAGAGAAGCCTTAGCTGGGAATCTATCGTGCTGATCTCGCTCAGGACTGACTAACTCTTCAAAGCGACTGAGCATAAAGAAGATGGTACCGAACAAGTCAAAATCAATCTTAATATTCGAGCCAATCTTTAGGTTTGGCGAACCAAACATAACAGGGATGTCGTTTTTGTCTTTAAAGCCGGACTGTTCTTCCAGACCTAACTCTAGTGACTTTAGAAATAAACATTCGACTTGGTGGTCAGAAAAATCGAAAGCCGAGATTTCATTACATTCCAATTCAATTATAAAATTCGTCTGTATCTGTATAGACTGAGAGTGATTATCGAGCGAAATAATTACCCTATCACAGTCCTTATATTCAACCCTGTATTCCTGCCCTAACCATTCATCAAAAACGATACTTAGCGTGTAATCAAGAAAAGGCTTAACCTGAGTTGGTGCTGTAACCGTCAACATTAACGAGCAGCCTTAAGTGCTTTAGCTAAACGAAGCCAACGATTTGGTGTATGCGAAATCTGAAAATAGGGCTTTTGCATCGCACCAAAACCTCTAAAAAATCGTTCGATGGGCTCAATCATTGACCCCTCAAAATCAAAGCGTTTCGTAACCGTCGATGCAAACTTAATTGCTTCCCACATACAAAGACTAGTTGCACCGCTATTGCGCAACTCAGGATCGCCCCCTCCCATCAAGTAATAGGCCGAATGCTTATCCCAAACGATCAACACACCTGCGTGAGGCCTTTCTTGCTCATCGTAAGCAACAAACCATTTAACACCCTGTTTTTTCATACAAGCTTCAACCAAGCTATTAACAAACGACCTATCATTAGCCATTTGCATATCTTGGCGCGCAAATGTCTTTTGATTTAAGGCGAGAAACTCTTCAAGCGGAACATCACTCTTCACCGTAATTTTAACGCGCCCTTGTGCTTTCCTTATCTCTCGACGAATGTTCTCTTGAAAGCCATCAAACACAGAATTAAGATCATCTAGGCTTTCAAGCACGTAGGTATAGCCTGTCGTTTGCTCAAACCCTTTCCAATAAAAGGGCAACCAGTTTTGATTGGTGTAAGACCAATTCTGCCGAAAGCTATCATATGCAGGCAGTTGCTGAATTAGGCTTTGCATCACATCTTTTTCCCGTGCAAGCTGTTTCGCGTATTTGCCGGTACTGGGTCGAATCCAAGGTCCCAGGTGCTGCGTGAGCGATGGCTGGCCAAGATAAGTTAAAGAATTGAGCCGCTTAGTAGTTGTATAAGGCATAGCGCCGACAACCTGCCCGCCTTTCTCCACAAGCGCAACATCCCAAGCATCACCTACTGTTGCGTCAAGCCAAAACGGCTGCAGAAAAATTGGTAGATCTTCTTTTTCGTTAAAGTTAAGGTATTTTTGTTTTGTATCGCTTAGCAAAAGATATCCTTATCAAAATCATACTTTTCGATCGCTGCATCGAGCATACTTAATTCATGTTGAGGAATACTATCTTTGCTATCTTTTTTAAATTCTGGAAAGTCAGAATTACCCTTCTCCTCTAGGCCAAGCCACTCACCCATCTTTTTTACAGCACCCACAGAAAGCTTGTTGTACTGAACCGTCATCACATTTTCGTCTGGGAACAAAGAAAGATCTTCCTTTATTTGTTTTTCTAGGTGATAGACTTGCGCTGCGCACATTTCACCTTCAGTAAGTGCTTGCAACTCTCGGAAGTTCTTAGGGCGGACGCTCCACATCTCATTAGAAGCAACTCCCATTTTTTCCCGTGCTCTTAAAATAGAGCGAACCGTAAACCTTGGATCCCTGCGGATAAATATAATTTTGGCATCCGGCGCAAACTCTTTTATCAAGCGTAAACGCTGCCCCATATTCAAATTTTTAAATAACAAAGGTAAGCCAAACATCCCAGAAACTGCAGATAGCTCTTTACGAATTTGGTCGATTGATTCTTGAGATACCGCACCAGCATCGACAAAATGATCCTCCTTTGACAACCACCGATACCAAAACTGTCCACATTCACTCGGGGCGTGCTCGCCAAACTCAGCGGTGTTGCCATGTTCTGCTACAAAGTTATTGTGTGGCTCTAGACCAAAGCGCCGATGACTTAACCACATTCCGAAAGGTAATTGTTTAAACCAAGACGCGGCCAAATTATCTATGTATTTCACATCATAACAGTTTGTTAGCGCTTGATAGAGAATTGTAGATCCAGTGCGGGGAGCGCCTACAATAAATATAAGACAACTGCGCTGTTTCTTTTTATTGCTTCTAAACCAATAAAAGGGATAGTTAAGTACAAGAATTTCCGCTCGCTCAAAAGTTCTCAAGACATACTTATAAAGTTTTCGTATAAAACTTATCACTAATCACCAAACGAAGGAGATGAAACAAAGTTCTTGAACCACACATTAGTGGAAACTAATTGCCAAATTTGAGTGTAAGGCCGCCTACCTTGCCGATACTCACTGTACCACCGCTCGATCGTAGAAGGATCAAAAACACCCATCTGACCCAGCTCTTGAAGATTATCTCTAACATACTCAGCCAACTCTTTTTTCATCCAGCTATTTAGAGGAAAAGAAAACCCTTTTTTTGGCATTTCTAAGGCTTGTTCCGGCAAAAATTTTCGCGATAATTTCCGCAGCAAATATTTTCGCTCATTATTTTTTAATTTCAAATGAGCAGGAATAGTGTACGCCGCCTCGATCATATTATGATCTAAAAATGGGAAGCGCCCCTCAATCGAGTTCATCATCGTAAACTGATCCGTGCGTTCTACGTGATGATTTCCGACATAGTTTCTCAAATCCATATACGACAAAGCTTCGACAGCACTAGAACAAGGAACCTGCTGAGCATAAAGCTCGCTTACACACTCTACAGGATCAAAACCCACCCCAATTCTTTGATTAAAAAGACTATTCAAGTCATCAACCGGCATCTTTAAAAACAATAAAGAATGGAGACTAGTAGCCGAATCACAACCCAAATATCCACACACCCTTTTTAACCGCGAGCTAGGCATTAATTGACCAAACCGCGCCAAACCGCGAAATGACTTCATCCCCTCCCATACTTTGCACCATTTATAATAATCATAGCCAGCAAACAACTCATCCCCACCTAAACCGTTAAGTGCCACTTTGACACCCTTACCTGCAACAAATTTCGAGACAATATAATTTGGAGAGACACTGTAGAATGGTTCCTCGTACCCAAGGCTGCTACTCTCAATCTCTTGGAGATATTCTCTAGGATCAACGCTTCGCACGTTGTGCTTTATTCCTATGTGTCGAGCAATAACAGAAGCTTCCTCAACCTCATCTTCAATACAACTACCTTTAGAGAAACCAAGTGTATAGGCTTCAGCAGAAGCCCCTTGATCAAATGCCAAAGCTGAAATTAAAGTTGAATCAATACCTCCACTCATGAAAACGCCCACTGGTACATCAGCATGAGTACGCAATATAACCGCCTGCCGTAATTCAGCCTCGATCAACTCAAGCGCATCACCTTCTGTCATTGTACGGTCTTGCGTTCCGACGGGAATATTCCAATAACGTTTTACTTCGACAGCTCCTTGTTT
>NZ_LWFU01000546.1:0-7546 GCF_001635135.1 Oleiphilus sp. HI0080 | reverse complement strand
ACTCTCAAAATAGACCGCAAAATTTGCATAATGCCATGCGCTGATCGGAGGTTCTCCGCGAGGTTTTGTTTTTGTTTCAGGTTTCCCAAACTGCGTTTCTACTTCCTCCATGCTCATACCGCGCAGTGGAAGTTCCACTTGTTCTTGTTTTCCCTGTTCTCCAAGTTTCAGTTTGATGGTTTCAGCATGAGTGGCCGCGCCAAGTGTGAGTGCCAGAAAACAAGCGATGGTTTTGAAGGGCATGTTTGAACTCCTGATTAATCCATTAAGTAAAGCAAAGACTTGCGCATTCTGCTGAGAAACAAAGCGTTTCAGTACGCAATTTTTTCCTTGTTCTCTTGCCATGCAGTAACTATTGCAATGCCGATGGATGTGTTTTAATGCCGGCATGAAAAATTGGTATCCAGCAATGATTGGCTATCGCTACACCTCAGCGAAGCGCAGCAATCACTTTATCTCGTTTATTTCTCTTATTTCGATGGTCGGCTTGATCATCGGAGTGGGTTTGTTAATTACCGTTCTCTCGGTAATGAATGGGTTTGATCGTGAGCTTCGTACGCGCATTCTTGGCATGGTGCCTCACGCGGTAATTAAACCGTATGCCAGTATGCAGGATTGGCAAAGTGTGGATGAGCTTGTGACTGCGCATCCTAAGGTCCAGGCGGCGGCACCTTTTATCCAAATTAAAGGCATGCTTAGTTCGAAAGGCCTTGTTCAGGGCGCGCAGCTCAATGGTATTTTGCCCGAGCAAGAAACAACCGTATCCATCATCAACAAGCACATGATTCAGGGCGCGCTTGAGGATCTTGCCCCAGGCGAGTTCAAGATTATTCTAGGAGATATGTTGGCAAGGCAGTTGCGCGTTCAGGCGGGCGATAGAGTAACGGTGGTTTTGCCAGAGGCGTCATTGACGCCGGCTGGCGTGTTTCCTCGTCTTAAGCGATTTACGGTTAGTGGAATATTTCGTGTTGGGGCTGACCTGGATGGACAATTAGCGCTTATACATATGGAGGATGCGGCCAAGGTCATGCGAATGACTGGCTACGTGAACGGCATTCGTCTAAAAATGGATAACCTGTTTGACGCGCCGTTTGTTTCAAGACAGCTCGCGAGCAGTCTTGATGAAGCCTATTACAGTGTCGATTGGACATTGACCCACGGCAATTTGTTTTCTGCGATCAAAATGGAGAAGACGCTGATTGGTTTGTTATTAATGGTCATCGTCGCTGTTGCTGCGTTTAATATTATTTCCACTTTGGTGATGGTCGTGACAGATAAGACGTCGGACATCGCCATACTAAGGACAATGGGGGCGAGTCCTCGCGCAATTATGGGTATTTTCATTGTGCAGGGTGCGTACATTGGCGTCGTTGGTACCATCGTCGGTACTGTCCTCGGAGTACTATTGGCATTGAATGTTTCTGAGATCATCTCTTTTGTTGAGTCTGTCATGCAAATGCAGTTTCTTAGTCCAGACGTCTATTTCATCAGTGATTTGCCATCCGAATTGCGTTGGAGTGATGTGTCCATTATCACTGGGTCTGCTCTTTGTTTAAGCCTTTTGGCGACACTTTACCCGGCCTGGCGCGCTTCGAAGGTTAAACCTGCGGAGGCGTTACGGTATGAGTGATGTGGCAGCACAGACGGTAATCGAAGCCAGTGGATTGGGTAAAACGTATAATGATGGTGTGTCCGCGCTGACAATTTTTGAAAACCTAGATTTTCATTTAAAAGCGGGTGAGACCGTCGGGATTATCGGTAGTTCTGGAGCCGGAAAAACCACGCTGTTGAATATACTTGGTGGCTTAGACGCTCCTAGCTCCGGCGCTGTGCGTCTGTGTGGTGTTGATCTTGGTTCCGCGAATGATCGGCAGATAACTGCTTTGCGGAATCAGCATCTAGGTTTTGTTTATCAGTTTCATCATTTGCTTGCTGAATTCAGTGCGCAAGAGAATGCGGCGATGCCGCTGATTATCGCTGGAGTTAACAAGAAGCGGGCTCTAGAGCAATCCGCAGCTTTGTTGGAGCGGGTTGGTCTCTCAGCTCGTCTAACACATAAGCCTTCTGAGCTTTCGGGCGGTGAGCGCCAGCGTGTCGCAATTGCAAGGGCTTTAGTAAACAACCCTCGGGTCGTCATGATGGATGAGCCAACAGGTAACTTGGATGAGCAAACAGCTCAGTCTATTCAAGCGCTTATGCTGAATCTAAGGGCCGAGAGCGGCACAAGTTTCGTTGTTGTGACGCATGATACCGGTTTGGCGTCCAAAATGGATCGCGCACTGCATCTAGAGCAGGGTGGCCTGATTGCCGTCTAGCGGCCTCTAAAGCAGAGTATCCAAAATAGTTTTGTTTTCAATGCGCCGGCGCCGTCCTGGTCTAGCTATCCCTTTGTTGTCTTTTGGCTATACGCTCAGCCCAGCGTTTTCGAACATTTCGCTTGAGCAGCCACGACATGACAAAATAACCAATTGCAGCTGCCGCAGTTCCGACAATGAGCGAGCCCAAGTACATCGGAACACCGACGGAATAGAGCCTCGATTCCAGCCATGCCCAGGAGAGCTCATACTCAAAACCCAGGGGAGGCATACCCAATACCCACGTTCCGACAAGGTATTCAAAGTAGAAAATAGGTGGCATGGTGATCGGGTTGCTAAACCAAACTGTCATTACCGATAGCGGCAGATTAGCATTCAACCAAACAGCAAAGAATGCGGCAGCAACCATCTGAAATGGCATTGGGATACAGCCCCAGAAAAGTCCTATGGCGATGGCTTTGGTGACGCTATGACGATTCATGTGCCACAGATTTGGCTCATGGATCATGTCGCCAAGAAAACGAAGGGACTTATTGTTCCGAATGTTTTCCGGCTTTGGTAAGTGTTTTTTTAGAAAATCTTTTGGCATGATGGCGACTGCTAGCAAGCTCAAACTTTGGGCTGCTATCTAATTCTCATTTGCTGTTTTGCGCAAGGATTGCGTGAATCTTATCTCACGGAAGAGATAATGTATCCAAGTTTATTTGCCTTTTGCACGGGCGTCTTGCTCGTTCATTTTAGTCCAAGTCCATTTGCAGCGTTAGCGATTTTTGTTGCGATCTGCTTCTTTGTTTGTGTTTATTGTGGCTTATTCAGCGCGCGTTTTCGTCGGCGGTTACAAGGCGCTTTAAAACAGCTGTTGACCGTTTTTCTCTTGGCTTTGTTTGGTGTGAGTTATGCTTCTTGGGAAGTTGCTAGCCATCAGAATATGAGAGTAGCTGAATCAGAGTCGGGCGAGCACAAGTTCGTGTCAGGTTACTTATGCAGTATCCCGGTCAATCATGATTTTGGTGTGCGTGTGACGCTGTGCACTGATCGCGGACGTTATCTGCTTTCCTTGTCAGGTGATGCGCCTCGCCCAGAGTCAGGTATGTGTTGGCAGGGCACGGTGAAACTAAAAGCCCCGCGCAGTTCGTTTAATCCCTGGTCGGGGAGCTACGAGCGATATTTGTTTGCTGAGCGGATTGTTGGTTTTGCTTACGCCAAGTCGCTAGAGCGCTTTGACTGTTCGCTTTCGCAACATATGTTGTCGCTTGTTACGGAGCAGCGGTGGAAATTAAAGCGCTATCTGGACTCCCAACTCTCTGGTTTAGATCAGTCTGGTGTTGTGATCGCGTTGGTCCTCGGGCATCGCGCTGAGATTAGCGCACATCAAAGCGAAGTGCTTAAGTTGAGTGGCACTCAGCACTTAATGGCGATCTCGGGCCTTCATGTTGGTATTGTTTGCTGGCTGGTCTACTTCATGCTCCAGAAGGCTGGTATCCGATATTTTGTCTTTCCCGCGGTTGCGCTGGTGGGGCTGGTTTACATTGCTATGGTTGGCTTCTCTCCGTCTGCGCAGCGCGCCTATGTGATGATGCTCTGCGCGATGGCCTTAATTAGTGGCAAGGTTCCGGGTGGGGCGTGGTCGGCATACCTGTTAGCTCTGGTGCTTGTATTGGGTATTGATCCGTTAGCGCCTTTAAATCCCGGTTTTTGGTTTTCTTTTGTCGCAGTATTCTGGTTGATTCTAATTTACCGCATGTTGCTAAAAGGCCGCTCTTATGGACTTCTGAAGAGCATGATTATCCTGCAGTGCCTGCTCACACTTGGTTTGATGCCAATTCAGACGCACTTTGCGATGCATAGCTCTGTATTTTCCTTACCTGCGAATCTCGTGGCTATCCCTTGGGTGTCCGTTGTTGTATTGCCTTTGTCACTTCTTTCTGTGCTGGTGAGTGCTTTGCTACCGGTGATGGCCTCCATCGGTTTTGATGTAGTGGATACCGTTTTGAATTTCTTATTCGCTTTCCTCGCTATAGGGTTGGAGTTTGGGTTGGGGGTTGGTGCTGCTGCAAACTCAGCGCGCGAGCAGCTAGATCAAATTCTTTATGGCGTGAGCTACTCTGCATTGCTGCTTTTTCTATTGATCATGGGTCGGCTCAGGTTGCTTTGGTTGGCAGCCGGTTTGCTTTTATTGATCTTTTTGTTGGTTTTGAACACACGTTTTGGCGGCATTAGCTCGGTATCGTCGGTCGAGCAGTTTGCTGTTCTCGATGTAGGGCAGGGGCTTTCCCTTGTCGCCCAGCAAGATGAGCAGCTTTGGATCTACGATACGGGTCCAAGTTATGCGAAGTACTCATCCGCTAAGACCGTACTTCTTTCCTATCTTCGAGAGTATGCGGGCTTAGTCAGAAAAACGTACTTGGTTGTAAGTCATGGTGATGCGGATCATGCCGGTGACGCTAAGTGGCTAGCGACCAAATTGCAACCGCGCGTCGCGCTACTCGGAGAGCCCGAGAGAACGGAAATGCCGAAAGAGCAGAGAGTGCGTCCCTGCATGTTAGGGCAGCGATTGAATACGGGCGCGTTGTCGATGTCGGTGCTGTGGCCCGCAGCGAACCCGACTCTTGAACAGGCTCGTGGTAATGCGCGTTCTTGCGTGGTGCGCTTTACGTTGTTCGGATACAGATTCTTGGTAATGGGGGATCTTGAGGGGGAGTATGAACGTGCGTTCATTCGCCATTATGCGCAGCTGGGTAAGCTAGATGAGTTGAGGTCTGAAGTGTTGATAGCCGGTCACCACGGCGCAAAAGCCGCAACGCGTATTTCGCTTTTAAAGCATGTAAAACCTTCTTTCGTCATCTTCTCCTCCGGCTATGGAAATCGTTTTCAGCACCCATCTGCAGAGGCGGTGGGAAGGGCGAAGCGTTTTGGTGCCGAGGTCCTTAATACAGCCGATACAGGCGCGTTGATTTTTAAGGTGAAACAGGTGTCTGTGGGGGGCGATACTCGATTAGAGCTTGAACGCTCGAGAAACCAGTCTGACGTCTATTGGCTTGCTCGCTGAAGCACAACTTTCCGAAACGTAACCAAGTTTGCGGCTTGACCGCACTTTTCAAACAGCGCGATTGTGATAAAGTACAGCCCAATCAGGCTCTTATGCCATCGAAAAAGTATAAGCTGCACGCTTCTCGGGAGAATCTTCAGTGTTAGATTTATTAAAGCCAGGCGGAATGGTTATGTTCCCCCTACTGCTTTGTTCTGTACTCGCTTTAGCCATTATCATTGAACGCTTTTGGACGCTTCGCGTGAATCGTCTTGCGCCTAAAGCGCTCGTGAATGACCTTTGGGGATGGATCAAGCGAAAGGAACTTGATTCGAAAAAACTTCGTGAGCTGAAAGAAGCGGCGCCAATTGGACGTATTTTGGCGGCAGGGCTTGTCAATGCAAAGCATGGCCGTGAAGTCATGAAAGAAAGTATCCAGGAAGAGGCAAGCCACGTTGTACACGAGATGGAGCGCTTCCTGACCGGCCTTGGTACTGTTGCCGTGATCGCGCCCTTGCTTGGCTTATTGGGAACAGTCATTGGTATGATTAAGGTGTTCGCCCAGTTGCAACTTGAAGGTGCTGGAAACGCAGCTGCGCTTGCTGGTGGTATCTCTGAGGCGTTGATCACAACAGCGGCAGGCCTGACGGTTGCGATCCCGGCCTTGATTTTTCACCGTTACTTTTTGCGCCGTGTTGACGAGATCGTTGTGGATATGGAGCAAGACGCCTTACGCCTTGTAGAGGTTGTTCAAGGCGAGCGCGAACCATCGCGTGCAGAGGAAACAACGCCTTGAATTTCAAACGCCAATCCTCTGAAGAAGTTTCAGTCAACTTAACACCGCTGATTGATGTGGTGTTTTTGTTGTTGATTTTTTTCATGGTATCGACCACTTTTACTAAGGAAAGCCATTTGGAGATCGATTTGCCTCAGTCGAGTGCAGATCCGGCGAAACCAACGGCTGACGAGATTGAAGTGATCATTAATGCTGAAGGTGAGTTCTCTGTAAATGAGAGAGCACTGATCAACAATCAGGAAGATACCCTGAAGAAGGCGGTTGAGAGAATTTCAAACGGAAACACCAAGATACCGTTTATTATTACCGCAGACTCAAAAACCGACCACGAATATGTTGTTCGTGTTATGGATGTCGCAGGTCAACTCGGGTTTGTTCAGCTGAGTATCACAACGCAAAGAGCGCAGTCGAAAAATTAATCGCACGCCCGCCCATGTAGTAGGGGCGGTTTCTTGCAGATTTACTTAGGTTAGCGGCCCACTATGATAAAAGACGCGCAAGCGTTACAGGAAAATGAAGACTCCAATTGGCAGGTTTATCGCCGCCTTTTGGTGTACCTGAAACCTCTAAAATTCTTTTTTGCTCTCAGTGTCTTAGGTAACTTTATCTATGCTGGCGCCAGCGCTGCAATGGTACAGGCGCTTGAGTATGTGATTAAAACCGTAGAAAACCCAACGCCAGAAGGGCGAATAATGCTTCCCGCATTGATTTTGGGGTTGTTCGCCATGCGTGGCTTGGGCGGTTTTCTTGGGGGCTATTATATTGCCTATGTCGGACGAAATATTGTCCATCAAATGCGTCTGAATATTTTCGATAGCTATCTTAAACTGCCCACCGCGTTTTTTGACAGTAATTCGTCCGGACATCTGATTTCGCGCATTACGTACAACGTTGAACAAGTGTCATCCGCCACGACCGATGCCATTACCGTCTCTATTCGCGAGGGTCTTACCGTTTTATTCCTACTTGGAGTGATGGTGCATGCGAACTGGAAACTTACACTTATTTTCTTAAGCTTAGGCCCGCTGATTGGTTTTGTGTTGAGCTATGTGAGCAAGCGCTTTCGCAAGTTAAGCAAGCGCATCATGAGCTCTGTTGGCGATGTTACTCATGTCACCTCGGAGGTCGTTACGGGTTACAAAGTTGTTCGAATATTTGGCGGCGAAGAGTACGAGCAAGAGCGTTTTCTCGATTCGAGTAAGTACAACTTAGTACAAAGCTTAAAAATGGAGCTTACCAAGATGGTGAGCACACCAGTTATTCAGTTATTGGTGGCGTTGTCGGTTTCTATTTTGATTTGGCTGGCTCTTGCTCCGGACGTTCGAGGAGATATGACCGCGGCGACGTTTGTGGTCATTATTACTGCCGCCTCTACGATGGCTAAGCCAATTCGACAGCTGACACAGA
>NZ_LWFU01000545.1:0-2001 GCF_001635135.1 Oleiphilus sp. HI0080 | reverse complement strand
ACCGACTTTAAGATCTATGACTACTGCGGCGCGCTTGATGACATTCAAGCGAAAACACTCCGTCTCATTGGGAATCCAGACGAGCGCTATCGAGAAGATCCTGTCAGAATGCTCCGTGCAGTCCGCTTTGCAGAGAAACTTGATTTTGAGATAGAAGATCTTGCGGAACAAAAAATCTCAGAACTTTCGCACCTTATGTCTCACGTAGCGCCCGCACGCCTCTTTGATGAGATTATCAAGCTTTTTGTTTCAGGCTATGGCCTCCAAATATTCGAAAGACTCGTCGAAAGCGGTCTATTTAAAGCGATGTTTCCTGTGGTTGAACACGCCGTTAATCAAAACCCAGAGGGGTATTACCTTGCCTTCATCAAAGCCGCATTAACAAATACAGACAAACGCATTGCGCAAGATAAACCGATTACACCTGCCTTTTTGTACGCATCACTTCTCTGGCCGGAAGTACATCGTTTGTGGCAACAAAAAATGTCTGAAGGCTTATCGGAATTTCCTGCGCTTCAGCAAGCATCGCATGAAACAATCGACATTCAACTTAGCAGCGTCATGATCCCAAAACGTTTTATTCTCATGATGCGCGAGATATGGGAAATGCAAATTCGACTTGTTAAAAACAATCATCGCCGTGCAGCGCAATTAGTGACGCATCCGCGCTTCCGTGCAGGATATGACTTTCTCTTGTTAAGAGAAAAAGCCGGCGAAATTGAACCCGGCCTTGGAGATTGGTGGACAACGTATCAGGCCGAAAACCCTATGCCCGCACCGAACCGAAATCGCGCGCCAGGCAACAAGCGTCCCTCTGCTCGACGTAGACCAAGTCATAAGCGAAATACAAAACACCCTTAGCATGAAAGCGCTCCTCTCACTGGGAAGTAATCTTGAAAACCCTGTTAGCCAAGTCAACAAGGCAATCGATGCGATCGCTCATCAGGATGCTATCTCGCTGATAGCAAAAGCCTCGCTATACAGTAGTTCGCCTCGAGGCCCTCAAGACCAGGATGACTATGTAAACTCTGCTGTACTGATCGACACAGCGCTTTCGCCAGAGCACCTGCTTAACGTAGTACAAAGAATTGAAAAAGACTTTGGACGCATCAAGACGAGAGTTTGGGGTGAACGCGTTATCGATATTGATATCGTCTTTTATGGCACTGAAACCCTACGATTGACAGAGCCTGACCTACAAATTCCGCATAAAGAAGCCTTGATAAGAGATTTTGTATTAGTACCATGTATTGAGATTGCACCCAATTGGAAACTGCCTGACGGCTCAGGACTGCAGCAACATCTTGAACACTGTGTAACCCACAAACTGTCAAAGATTGATAGAAATTTGGCTTGTTCTTGAGCCAACATATAGCTAGTCTTTGCAAGCATTAACCCAACTGGAAATAGGGCGTATGACCGTCACCACCTTATCTTTGAAAAAACTTAAGGAAGAAGGCAAAAAGTTTTCTTGTTTGACCAGCTACGATGCATGCTTTGCTGCCTTGTCTAATGAGGCAGGCATTGACGTATTGTTGATTGGTGACTCGCTTGGCATGGTGCTTCAAGGGCATGACAGCACTCTGCCTGTCACCATGGAAGATATGATCTACCATACGCGCTGCGTTAAAAGTGGTAATGCTCGCAGTTTAATAATGGCAGACCTTCCCTTCAACGCGAACAACAGCGTCGAGCAAACCGTTCTGAATGCAGGCCGACTAATGCAAGCGGGTGCGCACCTTATAAAGATAGAGGGCAGCGCTTGGCTAAAGGAATCCATCGAGGAGCTCAGTTTTCGCGGTATTCCCGTTTGTGCGCATCTTGGCCTGACACCACAATCCGTCAACAAGTTGGGCGGTTATCGTGTTCAAGGTAAACAACAGGATGCAGCGGATAAGATGGTTGAGGCGGTCGTAGAGCTCGAGCAGGCCGGCGCAGATATGATATTGCTAGAATGCGTTCCTACGGATCTAGCCCAGAGGGTCACCAATGCGGTTAGTG